>JAIORS010000181.1 GCA_021108005.1 Candidatus Aegiribacteria sp. | reverse complement strand
CCGGTCCTTCGCGGAAAAGGTTGAAAGGGGTCGGACGTAACTTCTGGTCACTTACAAACCGTAAGTGACCAGAAGTTACGTCCGACCCCCCTTACGTCCGACCCCCCTTACGTCCGACCCCCCTTAAAGATGGGAGCTTTTATGTTTTCAGTACTATTATCATCGGCAATTCTATCTGTTGTACTTCCCGTTTCCACGGAAATAGAAACAATATCCTCAGGTCAGCAGGCAATCATCGATCTCTCTTCGGGAGAAGGATGGGTGCGTATTCTGGAAGATGACTACGTATGCCTGAGAGTATCTGTGTCTGATGGAATACAAATGAAAGCCTTTGATGAGAATGGTAATATTCTCTGTCAGTCCGATTCCGGCAGTGATATGATACTGTCGGCTTTCGCAGATTACTGGTTCTACATTCATCTTGAGTCCACTTCGTCTGCTAATTCCATTGTGCTTGCTGTTGAGGAAGTGACTTCATCGGAACTGTCTCCTGGCAGAGATGCTGAGAGCGTTCTCGGCAGGAACGTAATGGCGGAAACATATACTTTCAGTCCCGACTACCGGGGCAGATGGACATTCAGGCTCGATGGTACGGGAGGAACCGATCTGGATCTCGAGGTCTACGGCACGAACATGAGTTCCTGGGGCAGCAGCATGTCACTTGAGGGGTTTGAAACCGTTACCGTTTCTGTTCTTCCCGGTGAAGTCGTAACAGCCGTAGTAAGCAGATACGGTAAAAGCGGATCGGGGGAGTACAGCCTGTCGATAGAACCATCCGGTCAGTTTCCCTTGTTTGATTCTTCAGGTTTGGCAGAATCGATTACTGCCGGAGAGATTCATCGGTACCTTATACCTGAACACGGATCAAGCTTTTTCCTTGACCTGGCAATACTGTCTCCCGGAGCCGATATCGATCTCGTTCTCAGGGACGCATCAGGTGAGCGCCTTATGGCTTCCCAGTCCTACTACTCAATTGAGGCACTTATGCTTGAACCTGCCGGGAATGTTACGGTTGCGGATGTGATCCTTTTCGACCCGGGAGAGAATGAAAGTGTTTCTTACGAAATGTACACAAGAGAGCCAGGCTCCATTTCAAACCTTATACCCGTCAAAGAGGTTATAAATATTGGCTCTGAATGCAATCGGCCCGTCGGTTTCGCGCCGGATCATGGAGGGTTGTTCAGAGTAAGTGTGAATTTCGAGAAAATGCGTGACGGCGACGTAAGGGTGTTCAGGGGAGCCGGTGAGCCTGCTATTACGTTTGCTTCTGCGAGGGGGGATGAGGAATTCCTTCTGTACGTTTCCGCGAAAGATACTGTTTGGATAGATCCCCACTTCGCGAATATAGAGACATTGGGCGAAGCGATTGTCCGGATAGCCCGGTCGGATGCCATGGAACTCGAGGGGGAATACAGCGGAGTGATAAACGGGGATTCGCCTGTAAAGCTCTTCACTGTCAGTGCCGAACCGGAGACCATTCTGGATATTGAACTCTCCGCTGAGGACAGGGAAGTCGATCTTGACCTTTTTGTCACCGGTCCCGATTTTGATCTGGTCGCTGAAGGATGGCTGAGCAATGTAGATGCGGCAGGTGATGAGGCTGTAGAAGTATACGCTGAAGATAGCGCAGAATACGGGATAACCGTTTATCTCTACGAAAGGAGCGGACAGACTCCGTTCGTTCTTGAGGTTAACAAAATTGAGAGGACAGTCCTGGCGGAACCATCGCCTGAGCCGGAGATATGGGCGATATCCGCAGGGATCAGCGGTTACTCATCGACAGCCGATGTTCTGAACAGGGCAAGCATGGACGCGGTTGAAATGTACGATTTCCTTATCGAAGAGCAGGGGGTTCCAGCTGATCATGCCATACTGCTTGTAGACGCGATGGCGACTTCAGAGGAATTTGTAAGTGGAATATCTGCTTTGCTGAATTCCGCTGGACCAGAGGATAAGGTTGTTGTTTTCTTCAGCGGTCATGGTGATCAGTCGTATCCCGGTTCGGGAGGAGATGAAGAACCTGATTCGGCAAATGAGTCCATTTGTTTGTACGACGATGATATATCGGATGACAGGATAGCGTCTCTGGTGGATTCCCTTTCGGTATCACCGGTGTTCCTGTTCCTTGACGCATGTCATTCAGGTGGTTTTGTGAACGATTTTACAGACGGAAGCAACGTTCTGATTCTAACCGCTGCGAGAGAGGATCTGAGCGTAAGCGAGCGAATTCTTACACCAATTCTTCTGCAGGGTTCCAGGGGAGATGCGGACAGTAATGGAAACGGTTATGTTTCCGCGCTGGAGCTTATAACATATATTGATGAAAAACTGCGGCTGATATGTCCCGAATGTGACGCTGAGCTTACCGAGAATACTTACATCTGTCCTGAGTGCGGCGCGGTTCTGAAGGGCGACAATGCTGTCCCAAGGCCACAGCAGGGCATGTTCCTTGTTGAAGATGTTGAGCTGTGGAAGATCCGGTAGAAGGGAAATAAGTGACTGAGGAAAGAGACCTGCATCCGCTGGAAGAGAAACTGCTCGCTTACCTCGAGAAAAACGGGGAATCATCGGATGCTGAAGTAATTGAAAAAAGTGATCTCCCCGATGAGGGTTCTTACAGAAGGGCAGCCGAATGGCTTCTTTCAAGAGAGCTAATCAGAGAGATATCAAGGAACGAGGAAGAATTCATCGAGCTTGGAATCCTGGGTGTCAATTACCTTGAGGCTGGTGTTACCCCGGAACTCGCGATGCTGAGGGAAATCGCCGGAGGTGCCGGATCCCTTCAGGAGATACAGGAGAACAGCATTTTCGACAGGGGACGCTGGGGCAGCGCATTCGGATCACTGATGAAAACCGGTCTTCTGAAAAAGGATGCTGATGGAATTCATCTGAACGGAGAACCTGAAGAAACGGTCTTCCGGAAAATCTGGGATCTTGTTTACGAACCTCTTTCAGCGGGTAACGAGATGAAGATGGATCAGTTGCCACCGGACGTGGTTTCCATTCTCCGCGAAAGGAGCCCTAAGAGAGGTAAGAGCAGAGCGGAATTTGCTGTGAACGTGGTTGTAACAAGGCTCATCGACATTACGGAAGAGGGGCGTAAAGCCCTTGGGGAGTCTAAGGAGAACGTTACCATCGGAGCCATGACTCAAGAGATACTGGCGGACGGCTCCTGGAAGAACGCGAAATTCAGAAGGTACAAGCTTGATATTCCTCCCTCGCAGATACATACCGGAAGACTGCATCCCTACAGGCAGTTTCTTGATACGGTCAGAAAACGGTTTTTGGCTCTTGGCTTCGCTGAAATGAGAGGTTCTCTGGCTGAGAATGAATTCTGGAACAATGACGCTCTTTTCATGCCGCAGTTTCATCCGGCAAGGGATATTCATGATGTTTATTATCTGAGTGATGGTATTGAAGTACCTCCTCCGGAATTGGAACTGGAAAGCAGTGTTGCCGAAGTACATGAGAACGGTGGCAGTACCGGAGGAAGGGGCTGGGGTTACAGTTTCAGCCATGAACAGTCCCTGCAGGCTATTCTACGGTCACAGGGAACCGCGCTGTCAGCAAGGACCCTGGCTTCGAACCCAAAGGTTCCCGGGAAATATTTCGGTATCGCGAGGTGTTTCCGGTACGATCAGGTTGATTCCACACACCTTCCGGATTTCTTTCAGGTGGAGGGCATAGTACTTGGTGAGAATATAAATATGAGGCATCTTCTTGGTCTTCTCAGACTGTTTGCCGAAGAGATAGCCGGCGCGTCCGATTACAAGTTCCTCCCGGGATATTTTCCTTTCACTGAGCCTTCTGTGGAGATGCATATCAAGCACCCGGTACTGGGATGGGTTGAAGGCGGAGGCGCAGGTCTTTTCAGACCCGAAGTCTGCAAGCCCCTGGGCATCGATGTGCCTGTGATAGCATGGGGGCTGGGCCTGGACAGAATGGCGATGCTGGCAATGGGGCTTGAGGATATCCGCGACCTGATAACTCCTGACCTGTCCAGACTGAGGGACATCAGAGTTCTACCGGATCGCCTTCTAACAGGAAAGGTGGATGAAAATGCCTAAAATAGAAGTCAGCAGGCAGGACCTTTTCACAATGGCCTGCATCGAAGACCCCGGAGATGAGAAGCTGGCAGACATTCTTTCTCTTGTCAAAGGCGAAATCGATTCCTCCGAAGGGGATGAGCTTAAGATAGAACTCAACGATACCAACAGGCCCGATCTGTGGTGTGTTGAGGGCATAGCAAGAGCTATCAGGTGTTCGAATTCAGGGGCCGAGAAACACCTGGCGGAACTGCCTGAGCCGGATATGGAAATTATTGTTGATACTGAGCTTGCAAAGGTCAGGCCTTTTATCTCAGCCTTTACCGCATGCGGGTGGGCTCCCGATGAGAGGGAACTTGATGCGCTGATCGATGTTCAGGAGAAACTCGCTGCTTCCTTTGGAAGGAACAGAAAAACTGCCGCAATTGGATTTTACCGCCTGGATGATATTGAGTTTCCCATTAAATACAGGGCCGTTTCTAAAGAGACTTCCTTCATCCCCCTCGGCTACGATCAGGAAATGACGCTTTCGGGAATACTGAACGAGACCGAGACCGGTCGAACCTATGCCCATCTTCTTGAGGGCGCTGAGCTGATGCCACTGCTTCAGGACAGCAATGGAAGTATTCTGTCTTTTCCCCCCGTTCTGAACAGCTCAACAACCGGAAGGGTCAGCGCTGGCGATTCCAGACTATTCTGCGAGGTTACAGGCACCGACTGGGATACGGTTCAGCTCTCGGCAACCATACTGGCATGCAACCTTCAGGACAGAGGAGCGGAGATCCTGCCAATAAGAGTGAACTATCCTGAACCCTATCCCGGGAAAACAGTTGTGTCACCGTTCATTTACAGTGACCTTATGACCGCGTCCGTGGATTCTATAAATAGTATCCTTGGTACGAATATAGATCCTGAAACAGCTCAGGAAGCACTTCAGCGGATGGATTATGCGTCTGTGAAGCTAAACGAGACCGGGATAACAGGCATACTGCCACCCTACAGAAGGGACGGTATTCACGCAGTTGATATGATCGAAGATATTGCCATCTCAATGGGGCTTTCCTCCTTCGAACCTCTCCTTCCGGAACAGTTCACCCTGGGAAGGTGTGCTCCCATCGAAGATCTCGCGGATGCTGTGAGGTTTCTTCTTGTCGGGACTGGATGTGAAGAGATTCTGCGACCTGTCCTTACAAGCAGGGAGAAGGTTATGAAACTGACGCGAACGCCGAACAGCCCGGTGAGCATAGCGAACCCTATGACAGCTGAATACGGTGTGGTCAGGAATACCCTTCTGCCAGGCCTTCTCGAAGTGGAAAGTACCAGTGCCCATGCTTCGTATCCACATAGAATCTTCGAGACCGGGGAAGTCCTCATACTCCAGGATAATGGAAACTGCCGGACAGAAGTGTTGCTAACCTGTCTTGTCTGTGGCAACAAAGCCGATTTTGGAGATATTCATTCCATCATAGGTTCAGTCTGCCATGCCAGGAACCTGGAACTGTCACTTCAGTATACAGATGATGACAGGTTTATTCCCGGAAGATGTGCCTCGGTTATCATCAATGGCAGTGTTTCAGGTGTGATTGGCGAATTGCACCCGGCGGTTCTTGATGATTGGGGAATATCCCGTCCAGCTTCCGCTTTTGAGGTTACACTGTCCGCACTGAAGGGATAAATGCCGCTTTTCAACCTTGTAAGTGAATTTCAGCCATCCGGAGACCAGCCCGGTGCTATAAAAGAACTGATCCGCGGCCTCCGGGAGGGGGATCAGTGGCAGACCCTTCTTGGTGTTACCGGTTCAGGAAAAACCTTTACAATGGCGGGAATTATCCAGGAAATGGATAAACCTGTTCTGGTAGTAAGTCATAACAAAACCCTGGCTGCTCAGCTTTACAGCGAACTGAAGGGCTTTTTTCCCGAGGCGGCAGTGGAGTATTTCGTAAGCTACTACGATTATTACCAGCCGGAAGCCTACATTCCCACCACCGATACGTTCATAGAAAAGGATGCCGACCTCAACGAGGAACTGGACAGGTTGAGACTTCGGACAACCACGTCTCTTCTTTCCAGGAAAGATGTAATCGTAGTAGCGTCCGTCAGCTGCATCTACGGCCTTGGAAACCCCTCTACTTTCGCTTCGGGCAGCCTGAATATCTCAAGAGGAACGGAACTTGATCAGGGGCGGTTCCTGATGGAGCTGGTGGAAATGCGCTATTCCAGAAACGATGTGGCGCTTACAAGAGGAAGGTTCAGGGTCCGTGGTGACGTTGTGGACGTTGTGCCCGCATATGGCCGTATGGCAGCAAGGGTAGAGTTCTTCGGAAACAGGATAGACAGTATACAGCGAATCGATCATCTGACGGGCGCTGTGCTCGAAGATCTTCAGGAGATCAGCATATTTCCCGCGAAGCATTTCGTAACATCAGAACGTGACCTGAACCTTGCCATAGGCAGAATAGAGAAGGAACTGGAGGAGACACTGGCCGATTTCAGGTGCAAAGGAAAGCTTCTTGAGGCTCAGAGGCTTGAGTCGAGAACCAGGTACGATATAGAGCTTCTAGCGGAAACAGGCTATTGCAGCGGAGTTGAGAATTACAGCAGACACATTTCCGGTAGAGAAGAGGGGGAACGACCTGCCTGTCTTATCGACTATTTCCCTGAGGGCGGAATGCTTGTTTTCATCGATGAATCACACAGGACAATCCCGCAGCTCTCCGCAATGTACAAAGGTGACAGGTCAAGGAAGGAAACGCTGGTTCAAAATGGTTTTCGACTTCCTTCGGCCCTGGATAACCGCCCTCTCTATCTTGAAGAATTCATTGATACCACAGGGCAGAAAATCTGCATGTCCGCTACTCCCGCTGAATACGAGCTTGAGCGTTCAGCAAGGATAGTACAGCAGATCGTAAGACCAACAGGGCTTGTGGACCCCGAGATGGAGGTAAGGCCTGCATCGAACCAGATAGATGATCTCGTTGGCGAGGTAAGAAAAGCAATTGAATCCGGAGGAAGAGTACTTGTAACCACACTGACAAAAAAAATGGCTGAAGAGCTTACTTCCTACTTCCAGGATCTGTCAATCAACTCAAGGTATATCCACAGCGAAGTTGATGCTCTTGAGCGGGTTTCGATTCTAAGGGAGTTGAGGTTGGCGGAGTTCGATGTACTAATCGGCGTGAACCTTCTAAGGGAAGGACTTGATCTTCCGGAAGTCTCTATGGTCGCGATTCTGGACGCAGACAAAGAGGGATTTCTCAGGTCAAGAACCAGCCTTGTCCAGACGGCCGGAAGAGCCGCGAGGAATATGGCCGGCCGCGTTATTCTCTACGCTGACAGAATTACAGATTCCATGAAGTACGCAATAAGTGAGACCTCAAGGAGGAGGGCTATTCAGCTGAAATACAATAAGGATAACAGTATTACACCCGAGGGTATACGGAAATCCCGAACGGAGATAATCAGAGCAACCAGTATCGCTGATATTTTCAGGTCATCCGAAGAAGACAGGGAAATTATAGAAGACATTCCGGGAACTTCAAAGGAGGCTGTGTTGTTCTTTGAAAGGAAGATGCTGGAAGCCGCAGAGAGACTGGATTTCGAGGCAGCCGCAAAGTACCGTGACGCGATGAGAAAAGTAGAAAAATGAACGCTAAGGAAATGGAATATCCCGGACTTGACAGCATATTTCCACATAAGCATAATTACCGTGTTCTTGATATTTGTATCGTAATCAACCGAAAGGGGAACGAATGAAAAAGGTACTCATTGTTCTTGCTCTTGTAACTGCTTTTGCTTTTGCAACAGACAGCTATTTTGTGGAAGATCAAGGCCCAGGCGGATCAGGATCCGACGATCTTCTTCAGTACGACAACGGAACAGGTCACTGGATCTGTTATAATATTCCTTACTACGGAGTATGGTTCGATGTTGTTGACTTCATGCCCGGAGCAATTGGCTTCGATTGTGATTACGCAGAATTGGTTTTCTATCATCACACCAGTCTTCCCTGGGATACAGATCAGATTTCAATTGAACTCTGGAATGGCGATGGAGCCGGGGCTACCACAATAATCCGCGCAGACGATGTAACCGCAACTCACAACACACCACAGAATCTGAACTACGCAACTCCCGTAGCACTTGATCGGAACTTCTGGTTGATTGCGAACACTACAGTTTATTCAACCGATATGTTACCTACCGGTTTTTACGATGAATTCGCTAACTTCACAGGAGTAGCTCACACTTTCGCAAGCGATGATGGTGTCCTCTGGGATCCCATTACAGCGGCTTCAATCGAAGTCAACCTCATGTTCAGGGTTGAAGGTACGATTATTACAAACGCACTGGAAAACGGAAGCTGGGGAGCGATCAAGGGTCTGTTCAGATAAATTTAATCTGACAGGCTGCAGTGTCTTTGGCGGCGGGGTAACCCGCCGCCTTTTACTATTTCATTGACTTCTTCTCTGTTATGCTGAAAAACTCTATGACATCTTCGAAGGGAGAGAGTTCGTGAGCGTAATCACCGCCCGCACGGCAGGTTTCTGCTGGGGTGTCCGCAGAGCTGTTGATATGGTTCTGGCAGAACTCCGGAAAGGTGGTGATCCATACGCGGTTTATGGTGAACTGGTTCACAATCCTCAGGTACTGCGTGCGCTTGAGGAAAGGGGTGTAAGCATATGCATGAACCCGGAGAGCATGAACCGGGGCACCCTCTTTCTCAGAACCCATGGAACCGTACTGGAAAGACGTACGCAATTGAACAAGCTTCCTCTGAAGATAAAGGATCTGACCTGCCCCAGAGTTGGCAGAGCACTTGCGATAGCAAAGAAGAAATGCCGGGAAGGATACGATGTGATCGTACTGGGCGACCATTCGCACCAGGAAGTCAGATCAATCCTGTCGTATGCGGGAGAGAGGGCGCATGTCATTTCAGCGCCGGAAGAGATTTCGACTTTGTCCGGTATCTCAAAACCGTATCTCCTTTCCCAGACTACACAGAATACAGAAACCTTCGAGAAAACGAAAAATGCTCTTCAGGAAGAGTATCCCGAACTGGAATATGCTTTCACTATCTGCAATTCAACGAGCCTTCGACAGGATGAGCTGCGGCATCTGTGTGATAATGCTGATTGTGTTGTTGTTGTAGGAGGGAAGAACAGCGCGAATACAGCAAGGCTTGTAGAGATAGCAAAAGAGGAAGGGCTGCCTTCGTTTCATATTGAGACGTACGAAGAACTCGATGCCGATGAGCTGGGAAAATACGAAAACGTGCTTTTAACCGCCGGAGCATCCACTCCAAGCTGGAGTATCAGAAAAGTCAGAGAAAAGCTTCTTGAAATTCAGGGAGGAGGTTTGAGAACGGGACGAATCCGGAAATTTCTTCAGAATATGATTTTCGGCAATTTCCATATTTTGCCTGTAACGTTCATACTGGGTGCCGCGGGAGCATGCATACTGAACATAGATAGCTGGCTGATGCCGGTAATGGCTGCATCCCTGTTCCTGTACGCTGTTCACACTGTTACGTGTGTGCTGGAATCAGGATACTCCCGGCCGTCCGGATTGAGAAGGCAGGAATTCATAAGAACGCATCGTATCGTTCTCACCGTTATATCTATCATGGCGTTTATTGGATCTCTCATTCTTTCAATCTTTCTCAATCCACTCTGGCCTATAATACTTGGAGCGATGCTTTCGGCTTTTCTGCTGTATTCCATACCTCTGATCCGCAAAGTTTATCCATTCAGAGGATTGAGAGCACTTCCGGGTTCCCGGGACCTGATGTTCGCCGGAGCATGGTCATTTCTTCTTGCATTTCTTCCCGGGTATATATCTGCCGGTGAGACCATTGTCCCTGGAACGGTGATCTGGGCGGCAGCTTTATTCTTTCTCTTTCTGAACCGATGCCTTCTGACGGATCTTGTAGATCTGCAGGGCGATGCTCTGATGGGTATGGATACGATACCAATACATGCAGGAAAGGCCAGAAGCATTATACTGTTCTGGATGTGTTTTTCAATTACATCAGTTCTTCTCGTTGCGGGTATTGTGTCGGGGCATCTTCCAGGCGGTACTGCAGCGTTCATTCCCGGGCTGCTTTCTCTTGCGGCCGGATTCATGGTTTTAGCAAGAACTCCATTTCCCTCGGAGCTGGCGAAGCGGGTAATTTCGGACGGAAGCCTGTTCGCGGCTGGATTGTTTCCTGTAGTAGTATGTATTGCAGGATGGTAACTATACTGACTGATAGAATAACTGCATCTGCCTGCCTGCTGCTTGTTTATCTTACAGTATGCTCATGTACGGAAAGCCGGACTGTGATTCCTGAAGATCAGAATGGAAACGATATTCATGCGGTATGGAATTCCATCACAGTAACCGGCAGTATTGTCAATCTCCGTTCCGGCCCTGGAACATGCTACTCAATACTTGGGCAGGTTCAGGAAGGAGATTCTCTTCAGGTGACCGGTGGTATTGACGACTGGTACAGGGTTTATATTCCATGTATGTCTTTATTTGCCTGGGTTTACAGCCCGTTAACTTCACGAACGGAGCTTCCCTGATGAATTGCCGGAGAAGCTGAAAACCTTCAATTGTTCTATGCCTTTATGTTCAATATGGTTGTATAGTTATATTATTGGTTAGCAGAAGGGGTCTTAATGATTGAACGTTACTCAATTCCAGAAATGAGAGATATCTGGACGACGGAATCCAGGTATTCCCGTTGGCTTGAGATAGAACTGCTCGCAGTTGAGGCGAGGGTTGAATCAGGCTCTGTTCCCGTGGAGGATTTTGAAAGAATAAAGGAGAAGGCTTCCTTTGACGCAGATCGTGTTGCCGAGATCGAGAACACAGTACGCCACGATGTCATAGCCTTCCTTACCAGCGTATCGGAAAGCCTTGGACCTGAGTCCAGACATATTCATTACGGTATGACATCAAGTGACATACTCGATACGTGTTTTGCAACGCAGATAAGGGACAGCGGAGAACTAATCATGAAAGAGCTGGACGCCCTTGGAGAAGCCCTTAAAGGTCTTATCCAGAGGACCCGGGGTGTTCTGTGCATCGGAAGAAGTCATGGTATGTTCGCGGAACCCACAACACTTGGCCTGAAGTTCGCCGGCTTCTATTCCGAATACTTAAGAGTACGAAAGCGGCTTAATGACGGGTTGAATTCAGCCTGCGTTGGTAAGATATCCGGTGCGGTTGGAACCTATGCTCATCTTGACCCCATGGTTGAAGAGTACGTATGCGGTAAGCTTGGAATAGGGATCGAGAACGTTGCCACTCAGGTTGTTGCCCGTGACAGGCATGCGGATTTCATTTACGCCCTTGCCTCGACAGGCGGTTTGCTGGACAGGCTGGGAACGGAAGTAAGGCATCTCCAGAGATCCGAAGTAGGGGAGGCTGAGGAATCCTTCGGGAAAGGTCAGAAGGGTTCAAGCGCCATGCCTCATAAGAGGAATCCTATAATCAGTGAGAGGCTTTGCGGTCTTGCCAGAATGTTGAGGGGATACCTTATACCATCCCTTGAGAATACGGTTCTCTGGCATGAACGCGACATCAGTCATTCCTCCGTGGAACGCTTCATTTTTCCCGATGCCTGCGGTATAACCATGTACGCGCTCAGAAAGGCGGTTTCCCTGGTATCCGGATTGAAGATATTCTCAAAGGCTGTTGCAGGTAATATCGATTCAGCCGGTGACAGGTTCTTTTCCCAGACGATTCTGCTGGCGCTTATCGATGCAGGTCTTACAAGAGAAGAAGCGTACAGGCTGGTTCAGAACGTAGCGATGAGCGCAATGGAGAATGAAAAGGGTCTACTGGATATGGTAAAGAATGATCGCAAAATCGGGGAGTATATCACCCGTGATGAAATCGACAGAAGATGTACCCTTGAATATCACCTCCGAAATGAGAATAATACTCTTGACAGACTTGGTCTATAGAAATAACATAAGTGATCTACCAGGAAGGGTTATATAAATGATACCAGGTATTATAGCAGGATTTGCAGCTGGTTTGCTGATAATGTGGATCATTCTAAAAAGCTTGAGCAGCAAAAAGGCTAAGGATTTCAAAGAGCGGATAGGCTCCATGAAGAATGAAATGACTTCTCTTAGATATCAGCAGCAGGAGGCTGACGCACTCCATACAAGATATGATCTCGATTTGAAAAAGCACAGGAAACTGACGATTATTTTTCCGGAGATCGTTAAGCAGGTATTCGCGGCCAGGACACCTGATGAGCTGGCCAAGCTTCTGTCAAGGGCGATGAAAAAACTCACCGGCTGCGAGAGAATCGCGATATTCCTGGCAGACATACGGGGCGGAAAACTGGGACTGGTTTATTCCGAAGGTCTTGCAGATTTACTGAAACAGCCTCTGGTTGTGAATGTGGGTGATGGATACGTAGGGTTCGTCGCGGAAACGGGAATGGTTTTTGAAAAAAAGAATCTTGAGAAGGAGAGCGAGCTAACAAAAAACAGGCTTAATAAAACCTCCATACCTGATTTCTTGCCTGATATAGCAGCGCCCATGATGTCTCAGGGCGTTCTTTACGGTGTAATCTGCCTACTCGATGTCCCTATATCAGCTACATTACCGAAAGAAAGACTGATCTCGATAGCGGCAGTTGGTGCTGCGGCTCTCGAAGGAATACGGCTTCTTGGAAGGTTCGAGTCTGCAGCTGACATGGATCCCGATACAGGATTGCCCGGTAAAGGAAGGCTGAAACCGGTCCTTCTGCAGGAGCTGGAGCGTGTAAGAAGGTTCGACAGCCCGCTGGCTATTGTGGATCTGGTTATCGAACGGGGCAGTATTGATGACCGGTTCCGGGCGAGGGAGTTCATGTCTATAGGAGCGAATCACATGAAGACAACAATGAGGAACATCGATATAGGCCTGCGCACTGGAACCGATAAAATTACAATGCTTCTTCCTGGAACCGATCAGGATGGTATGGAAAATGTAATGCACAGACTGCTGGATGATCTTCCCAAGCTTCAGAATGATGCAGGAGATTTTCTGGGTACAATCCGTTTAAGATATCTGGTTGTGGAATCGGGTAAGGAACAATCCCTGGAGGATGTTATCAAGAATCTTGAGGCTAAAGCCTACATTTCCTCAATTGGCGCACCGGATGCTGTTTAGTGTTGGTTTTCAGAACTTGCTTCAGGTGAAAGAGACCGATGAGCCTCAGGGATGAACTGAAGGAAGTAATAGAGCATCGCAGACTGGCCATGACGCTTGAGGAAGCAGAGAAGCTTGCCGGATACGTTGAAAGGATGCCGACACCTCTTGAGCTGCACCTCTTCGATACCATGTGGAGTGAGCACTGTTCATATAAAAGTTCTAAATCACTATTGAAACAGCTTCCAACCCATGCGACTAACGTTGTTGTAGGCCCGGGTGAAGATGCCGGAATCGTAAGATTCACAGATTATAACGGTTTTGCCTGGGATCTTGTAGTTGCCCATGAAAGCCATAACCACCCATCCCAGGTTCTCCCCGTTGAAGGCGCTGCCACCGGGATAGGTGGTATCGTTCGCGATGTGTACTGTATGGGAGCCCGGGTTACAGGTTCCCTTGACCTGCTTCGATTCGGGGATCCTCTGGGTGCTTCAGGTGAGCGATCAAGGGCGATTAGCCGCGGTGTGGTGGAAGGTATCTGGAAGTACGGAAACGCTCTTGGTGTACCAAACCTGGGCGGTGATACAAGATTCCATGAAGGCTACAACGACAACTGTCTTGTAAATGTTGTATCCCTTGGTTTTGTAAGGCATGACAGGATTGTGCACAGTTACGTTCCCGCCGAGGCTCATGAAGAGCAGTACGTTCTTGTACTGGTTGGAAAGCCCACCGATGACACCGGTTTTGGCGGTGCCACGTTCGCTTCAGCCGATCTTGAAGATGTATCCGAGAAGGGAGCGGTCCAGGTGGCCGATCCCTTCCTGAAAAGAGTTCTTTCGGAGGCAAATCAGAAAGTGCTTGATTTCCTTATCGACAGGGGAATAAAGTTCGGATTCAAGGATCTTGGCGCCGGTGGAATAGCCTGCGTAACCAGCGAACTTGCTGCCCACGGAGGTCTGGGAATCGAAGTGAACCTTGACAGGGTGCCTGTTTCCATCCCTGAATTGCCTTCCGAGGTTATTGCGTGTGCCGAAACGCAGGAAAGGTATGGACTTGCAGTACCCGAAGGGATAGCTGGAGAGGTTCTGGAGATATACAATGACGAATACGAACTTCCCCGACTGTTTCCCGGCGCACGTGCATCATTGATAGGTACTTTTACGGAAACCCCTTATTACAGGGTACTTCACGGGGGCGTTGAAGTTGCCAATGCTCCAATTGAATGCATAACAGAGGGAATTATCTACGAAAGGGAATGGAATCCTTCACCCGTACCTGTAATTGAACCTGATTCAAGACCCTGCAACCCGCCCGAGGATCTTAAGAAAATGCTGCTTTCCATTGATGGCGCCAGCAGGTCTCCAATATGGAGTTATTACGACAGTGAAGTTCAGGGAACCACACATTTCAGACCCGGAGAGGCTGATGCCTGCGTAACGGTTCCGATTCCCGGATGCAGAGCCGGGCTTGCCGTTTCGGGAGACGGCAATCCCTGGTTCGGTGAACTTGATCCCTTCCTTGCGGGAGCCCACGCTGTTGGAGAAGCGGTAAGAAACGTTGTCGCGGCCGGAGCAGTTCCCATCGCCGCCACTGACTGCCTTAATTACGGAAATCCTGAAAAAGCTGATGTTTTCTGGCAATTCAAAAGAGGTGTCGAAGGAATTACAGCCGCCTGCGAGAAACTGGGCCTCGAAAGCAATGGAAAGGAACCCCTTCCGATTGTATCGGGTAATGTAAGTTTTTACAACCAGTCATCTTCAGGGGGCTCCATTCCGCCCTCTCCAGTAGTTGCTGTCTTCGGAAGGGTGGAGGATTTTACCAGATCCACCGATATTTCTTTAAAAACCCCGGGTAACCTGATCATCCTGGCCGGTAACCGGAAGGATGAACTGGGAGGCAGTCTTTACTATAGAACATGCATCGGACACAAAGGCGGGAAAGTTCCCGATTTCAGGGGTGATCTTGAACGGGAGATGGCTCAATTCGTTCTTGAATGCAGCGAAGCGGGTATATCGGCATCAGTCCATGATATTTCAGAAGGTGGAATGATACTTGCCGCTGCGGAAATGGCTATCGCTTCCCGGCCTGACGCCCGAAGGGGAATTATCATCGAGGGAGAAGCGCTTGATACTGTCTCCCTGTATTCCGAAACACCTGGCTATCTCATCGAGATGTCACAGGAATCCTGGAACGCGATGAAAAGTAAACCTGCATTCCTTTCGGTTGCCGGAAGAGTAACCGATGAATTCTGTATTGCTTCCGTCAGCTGGAGAATGGATCTCAGCGGAATACTGGATGACCACATGCATAAGCTCGACAGGATTATCTGGAGAGAGGAGGTAACGGAATGAAATCCGTTCCTCTGGTCGCGGTGATTCAGTTTCCGGGATCTAATTGTGAGTATGAGACTTCGCGAGTCATCAACAGTAGTGGTATGGCCAGCAATATCTACCGATGGAATCAGTGGCAGGAACTGAAAGATTCCAGGCCGGATGCTTACGTTCTTCCGGGTGGATTTTCATTTCAGGACAGGGTCCGCGCTGGTGCTGTCGCGGCAAAAGAGAAAATCATGGATCTTGTTTTCAGCGAAGCTGCAGACGGCAAACCAGTCCTGGGAATCTGCAACGGCGCACAGATTCTTGTAGAGAGCGGCCTGGTTCCCGGATGGGAGAGGGGAAAAATTGAATCCGCCCTCGCATCCAATCATATCAGCGGACGCAGCGGTTACCTGAGCAGGTGGATATTCGTTCAAACCGGTGAAAAAGCGCAGCGGATCTGTCCCTGGTTGGGGAAAATCGGCAGCGGGGTCATACCTATACCCATAGCTCATGCGGAGGGAAGGTTCGTTTTCTCAGAGGGGGACCGGGATCGAATCTCGGACAATACGGCTCTTTCGTACTGCGATGATAAAGGAACTGAGTCCAGTGATTATCCGGTAAACCCCAACGGTTCCTATAACAATCTAGCCGGGATCATGAACGACAGTGGAAACGTGCTGGCAATGATGCCCCATCCCGAAAGGGCTTTCTGGTTATGGCAGCTTCCTCCGTGGATTCCCGGGAAGTGGGGCAATTTCCGGATTGAGTCGATACGTTCCGGTTCCTATGCGGAAGAAAAGGGGCCCGGTTCCCTTTTCTTCATGAGTTTATCCGATTACTTCGGAGGGGAGCAAGAGTAATGGGAGATATCTCGATTATTGTCAGACTGAAAGCTCCCGATCCGGCTGCCATGACAGCCATGTCCACCTTTGAACGGATAAGTCCTGAAATTTGCCCGAATATTCTTGAACGATACGATCACTGGTGTTTCCTGAACCCCGCCCGGGGCAAAGAAACCATTCATGAGATACTATTGCGCTACCATGATATTGTTAACCCCAACAAACAGACATGGTACTTCATCGATGATGGCGGTATACCGGCAGGATCGGATAACAGCATTGTATGGATCGGTGTTCTTGTAACCGATAAAATAGACAGTGTTTCTGAGAATTGGACGTCAATCCTGCGCAGAAGCAGCTACGATGCTGAAGGTGTGCGCTGGTCAGTTTTGTGGCGATTCGGCTTTGCGCCCGGAACGTCTGAAGAGGATGCCCGTAAGAAAGCCCTGGATTTGACAGTATCCTCCCACAGAGATCATGGCCTTCTGGCGAATCCGGTTTCCCAGAAGATAGATCTGCTTATCCCCTCCCGAATTTGATCTGCTCAGATCATCCCTACGGTCGCTACCTTCTTGAGGTAAGAAGACCCCAGCAGTATACAGGGGGCGAGTGGAACCTTGATGTTGTTGATCGTGGAAAGCCAAGGATTACACTGGTGTATCCGGATATCTACGAGCTGGGTATGTCCAATTTCGGGCTCGATATAGTCAGGTATATACTGCTTTCCAGCCATCAGTTCGATGTTAGAAGAGCATTCTGTCCCGCTCCCGATATGGATGATATTATCAACAGGGAAAGCCTGGACTGGGTTGATCTGGAAGGATGGGATCCTGTTCGCTCCAGCAGTGTCGTTGGCTTCAGCATTCCCTCCGAGGCTTTGTATACCAATGTACTTCATCTTATTACCAGAATGGGGCTGCCCCTTCGCAGTAAAAACAGGGACGATGATTCTCCCATAATCCTTCTGGGTGGCGGCGGGCTGGCAAATCCACTTCCTCTTGCTCCATTCACGGATATTTTCTTTCTTGGTGAGATCGAAGAAAGAGCGGTTGAGCTGTTCTCGATTCTTTCGAGTTCTGATTCACGAATGGAACGTCTTGAAAGGGCTTGCGAGATACCCGGCGTATACGTTCCGGAGCTTGGAAAAAAAGCGGTGGAGATACAGCGAATCAGCGACCTTCGCACGGAGTACGCTCCGGTGAGACAGCTTGTTCCAAACTCAAAGGTTTCACAGGACAGGGGTGTTGTCGAGATAGCCAGGGGATGCACGAGAGGATGCAGGTTCTGCCAGGCTTCACAGATTTACCGGCCTGTCCGCGAGAGGCCGCCCGAGGAAATAGTTGATCTGATGGATAGGGTTCTTGTCTCCACAGGATGGGAAAAATCCGGGCTTCTTACCCTTTCGCTGTCAGATTATTCCCGTTTACCCGAATTGATTAAAGGGCTGGACATGCTGGCTGACAGGCATCACGTCTCCATCGGCAGGCCGTCGATGAGGCCCGATACGATAAGTCGGCTTGAAGAAGGCTACCGTATTACAGGCAGGATTACCATTGCTCCAGAAGCGGGAACGGAATCACTGAGGGCGAAAATAAACAAACCGATATCTGATGAGCTGATCCTTGAAGCGGCGGATGCGGTCTTCAGAATGGGGGCAAAGGGGATAAAACTCTATTTCATGCTGGGGCTTCCTGAAGAAACCGATGAAGATGTAAGAGGAATAGCTGAACTTGCGCTGAATATCGCGGCCATCGCCCGCAGACACCACTGCAATCCGAAAAAAAGCGTTACTGTTGCTCTTTCGCCCTTCGTCCCGAAAGCGCAGACTCCTCTGCAGTGGTCAGCCCAGATGACCGAGAACGAACTCATGCGAAGAATCCGGATAGTGAGGAAAATCTGCGGAAGAAAGGTTTCATTGAGCTGGAACAGCCCCATGGTAGCTGTTGTAGAAGGTCTGCTGTCCCTGGGTGATGACGGAGATACCGCAGACATGCTCGAAAAAGCCTCCATTCGCGGGGCAAAATTTGACGCATGGACCGATAGATTCAGATGGGATATATGGAAGGACCTTATTGGTGAGTACAATCATCTTCTGAAGAGGCTTCAGGAAGGCATTGAACCGGGTAAGGATCTCCCCTGGAGCTTTGTTTCCACAGGTGTTTCTGAAGCATTTCTAGAAGAGGAGCGAAAGAAATATTCCAAAGGGCAGAATACTCCCGATTGCAGGGAGGAGGGATGCGCCGGGTGCGGAGCCTGCTCAGGGACCGGACATGCCAGCCAGGATCATCCGGTACGGGCTTTTACTTCTGATATCTCTGTTTCAGCGGGAAAATGCGCTGGGGTACTGAGAGTACGTTATTCAAAAACAGGCTGCGCCGGGTACACTTCACACCTTGATATGGTAAGGATGTGGGGAAGGGTACTGAGACGTTCTGATTTGCCTGTATCGTGGTCTGATGGTTATGTTAGCAGGCCTAGAGTACATTTTGGGCCTCCGTTGCCACTTGGTATTGTTAGTATTGCGGAGTATCTTGATATACAGTTAAATACAATACCACCAGGTGGGATTGAAGAACTTCTCAACCGTTTCATGCCTGCGGGCATCAGGGTTGAGGAAAT
Organism: Candidatus Aegiribacteria sp.; assembly: GCA_021108005.1. Taxonomy (NCBI): domain Bacteria; kingdom Pseudomonadati; genus Candidatus Aegiribacteria; species Candidatus Aegiribacteria sp. The sequence goes on along the minus strand of JAIORS010000181.1, from coordinate 4,781 downwards.
CTGGACGCTGGCTCCGGATACTCTTCCACCTGATGAAGGACAAGTTGCGGCCAGTTACAGTGTTTCTTCGAATTGCGATGTCTGGACGACCGGAGAAACGGAAAGAATAGCTGAGCTGCTTGGTAAGAGTGAGCATGTACTTGAGGTGAGTGTAAAGGGAAATTATGTCATATTGATGACACGAACAGATAGCAGAAAATCCCGTCCGGATCTGCTTTTATCTGAAATTCTGGATTACTCGATAGAAATTGAACGGACGGAAATATATTCGAGCTGCGAAAGCAGTAACTGGAGATCGCTTAGATCTCACAGTAGAGATTTGGAGAAGATGTTCTTTGAAAGTTGATTTTATAATAAACTCCCACCCGGAAGTTACAAGAATTGGAATTCTTGAAGACAACAGACTGATGGAAATAATAGTTGAGGGGGATAACGAGAAGAGACAGGTCGGCAATATTTACCTTGGAAAGGTAAACGCCGTCCTGCCCGGCATGCAGGCGGCATTTGTAGATATAGGTCTCGAGCGGAGTGCCTTTCTTCATGTTAGCGATATACGTTCCGGTGCAGTGGACACGGAGAAGTATGCGAAGTCCCTTGCCAACGGTTCGCCTGCCAGTACGAAAGAGGTAAAAGATTCCATCGAAAAAGTCCTGAAAAAAGGACAGGATATCCTTGTGCAGGTTACAAAGGAGCCCATAGGAACAAAAGGCGCCAGGGTTACCACAAGGATCTCAATTGCCGGAAGGTATATTGTCAGTATGCCCGGCGAATCAGTTACCGGAATTTCCCGGAAAATTTCCGACAGGCAAGAGAGGGGCCGGCTCAGAAAGATCCTGTCCAGCGCTAAAATCCCGGGGTACGGCATTATTGCCAGAACTGCAGGGGTCTCACAGGATGAAAAAGCCTTCCAGGTTGACATGGATACGATTGTGGAAAGATGGAAGGAAGTCGGACAGTCAGCTCTTAAGAAGAAGGCTCCTTCCCTTCTTCACCAGGAGCAGGATATCGTGACAATTGCTATGAGGGATCTTGTTACACAGGATACCAATTCCATAGTTACCGATTCAAAAGTAGTTGCAAAGGACTCGAAAAAATACCTGAAAACCTTTGCTAACGGTATGACCGGTAAAGTAAAATACTACAGAGGTAAAACCCCAATTTTTGATCACTTCGGGATAGAGCAGGAAATAGCAGGGATAATGGACAGAGAAGTTTCCCTGAAAAGCGGCGGGTCCCTGGTTATAGAGCATACCGAGGCTCTTGTCGCAATAGATGTAAACACGAAAAGGTATATTGGCAGGAAAAAACAGGAGAACACAATCCTTAAAACCAATATGGAGGCCGCCAAGGAAGTCGCGCGGCAGCTTCGTCTTCGCGATCTTGGTGGAATAATAGTTATTGATTTCATCGATATGGATTTCGCTGAGCACAGGGAAAAGGTACTCAATGCCCTCAGAAGCGAACTCTCAAGGGACAGGTCACCTACAAAAACATGTCAGGTCAGCCCCCTGGGGCTTGTCGAAATGACCAGGAAGAGGGTACGTCCAAGTGTTTTTCAGGCCCTCTCTGAGCCCTGTACATGCTGTGGTGGTTCCGGAAGAGTGATGTCCACAATATCGACGGCTACGAAACTTGAGCGGTTTATTGAAAGAGCTTCACTTGATAGGAAGCACAAGAACCTTGTGATTTCCGTGCATCCGGAGCTTGCCGTGTACCTCCATGAAGAAGAGGGTAAGCGATTGGATTACATATCTTCAATTTCCCAGCTCAGCATCGAGATCCGCGAGGATGACCAGCTCAGGGTTGATGAATTCAAAGTATACTCAATAGATAAACATGAAGAGATAACAAGTCTCTACAGCCGTTCAGGAAAATCCTGACTTACTGATCGTTGTGAATGAATGTTAAATACGGAGGTGAACAGTTGTACGCTATAGTTGAAACCGGTGGATTTCAGTTCAAGGTGGAACCCGGAATGAAATTGAATGTACCCCGAATCGCATCGAAAGAGGGCGATTCTGTAAAACTTGAAAAGGTTCTGCTGCTTGGTGATGGCGATGACGTAAAAGTCGGATCTCCCCTGGTTGAAAACGCTTCTGTGGAAGCGGAAGTGCTGGAGCACGGCAGAGGCAAAAAAATCATCGTCTACAAGCGAAAAAGACGCAAGGGATACGAAAGAACACAGGGACATCGCCAGGACTACACTAGAATTGAGATCAAGTCGATAGACCAGGAATAGATAGAGGATTCTAATGACTGAATCATCGGTACTATCGGGAAGAAAATTCGCGAAGGAAGTACGGAAGAACCTCTCGGAAGAGATCGAACGTATCGGTGGCCGGCCTCCAGGGCTGGCCGTCGTTATCGTTGGAGATGATCCGGCAAGCCAGGTTTATGTTTCTATGAAGGATAAAGCCTGCAGAAAAGTCGGAATAGTCAGTACCGCTGTAAAACTTGCGGAAACGGTATCGCAGGAGGAACTTCTGAAGGAGATAGACCATCTCAACAACGATTCTTCCATTGATGGTATTCTGTGCCAGCTGCCCCTTCCCGATCATATTTCCGCGGATACTGTAGCTTCCGCGATACTGCCTGAAAAGGACGTTGACGGTTTCCATCCGGAGAACGTTGGCAGGCTCTGGAGGGGCGAGGATGGATTATTTCCATGTACCCCTGTTGGAATCATCGCCCTGATGAAGCACAGCGGTATCAATTTTGACGGAGCCGATGCTGTTATTGTGGGAAGAAGCAATATAGTCGGTAAACCAATGGCCGCCCTTCTTCTGCGTGAACACGCAACGGTGACACTTGCCCACTCACACACCTCGGATTTGAAGGGTCTCTGCGGCAACGCCGATATACTCGTAGCGGCGGTGGGACGCCCTCATTTTATAAAAAGGGAATTCGTCAAACCGGGCGCGACGGTAATTGATGTCGGCATCAGCCGAACCGAGGAAGGCCTTGTCGGTGATGTCGATTTTGATAACATCGTTGATATCTGCGGAGCGATAACGCCGGTTCCCGGCGGAGTAGGCCCCCTCACGATAGCTTTCCTCATGTCCAATACCGTGAAAGCCTGGAAACGGAACCTGTAGTTCTGACTTTCCTCCTGTCTCCAACCCCCCCTGATTCTCTACCGTAACTGATCATAAATGCGGTGCTCCTGCCCGGTCAAAGTCACGGATAATTGAAAATTGACTGAAAATCAGAAAAATCTTATGATAAATCATAAATGATAGTATTTGAATTACTGATTTCAGGAGGTCTTTCATGTATTGCATTGTTTATCTTGCATTAAGTCTGGCTGCAACTGTATCAGTAGATATTCTCGATAACGCTGACGGTGAATGGGTTGCTCCGGGGTACAGTGTTACCGAACGTGTGTTAATAGATCCTTACGATTATGTGACGGCAATAGAGAACGATCCCAGAAACATCGCCTGCCAGGCTTTTTTCGTTGATACCGAACAAGGTGAGAAGTGGCGCGTAATAATGGTTGGCAGCGATAAACTGGTGGTATTGCAGGAAGACCGGGAAGCTCCATTGGAAGTAGTTCTGCCATTCAGCGCATACGGAGCGATTTATTCCAGAGGGGGGTATTTTGTAATAGTCAGATACGGAACAGCTGATATGAACATGGATCAGGCTCTTTATGTGGATATTGACAGAAACGTAACGAAGTATTTTGATCCTACTCCAGATGGCCGATGGTGTCATGGAATGGCTGTTTCAGATAATGGTGTGGTTACAGCAATCGGGAAGGATTACATCCTTGATTTCGATGAAAATTTAGCATTATCCTCAATCAGGGAATACGAAGAAACGCACTTCGGATATAAATGTACTTCAGCAACAGATGAAATCATTGTAATGGAAAACGTTTATGACAGCCCGAGGGAAATTATGGCTTTCGACTGGGACGGTAACCAGCTATGGGAAACTGATATAGGAGAAAGAGCTGTCGTTACGCAGCTTGCAGCTTCAGAAGACGGAAGTCTCGTTGGAGCGTCATTCATTAAAGAAGGAATATCGGTCATTGATGGAAATACAGGAAGAATTCTATGGGAACGCTACGATGGCATGCAGACTTCGACGATAGCGTTTTCTCCCGACGGCACGCACATGGCCATAACTGTTCCGTTAGAGGTAGGAGAGCTTCCGAACAGCTTTGTGATAACAGATACTGGAGATCAGTATGATGATAACGATGAAATATGGTGTATTCCATCCAGAAAATGGTATTATATATTTCCTGATATGATTAATAATAACACTAATGTCCTATTTCATTCCCAGGATGTGGAATGCTTGCAGATAACAAGAATATGCCTGCTGGATTCAGATGGAGTACTGATATGGTCATCAGAACCTGTGAAGTCTGACGAACGAAGCTTCATTCCATTTGGAAATTCCTTTAACCTCGATTATCACCTCCTTGGTCCTCCACATGCTCTGTCAATGACAGATTCAAGAGTTGTGTACCAGGGAGAAGATGGAGTTACCATCATTACAGTCAGTAACGAGGCTGAATGATGATAAGAATATTAATATCTGCTGCAGTTCTTGTGCTATTCGATTTTACGAATGATTTCCCGGCGTACTCAGGATGGGTGTTTGAATCAAATCCTCCAGAATATGGATGGAAAATGTGTTTTCTTGAATCACACAATTATGGAGGTCTTTTATGTATTGCATTGTTTATCTCGCATTAAGTCTGTCTACAACCGTATCAGTAGATATTCTCGATAACGCTGATGGTGAATGGATTGCTCCCGGATATA
>JAIORS010000180.1 GCA_021108005.1 Candidatus Aegiribacteria sp. | reverse complement strand
ATAATTGGGTTTGTGTCAATTTGCAGTTTGTTCCTGCTGGAGCCGGGACAGTGGCTTCTTGTTGTTATTATGGTAGGTCTTACTTTACCGGTTGCATTGCTCGGCCTGTTGCTGCCGGTACGCGGGGTGCACCGACGAATTCGAGAAGCTAAACAGGCAGAGTTACAATGGACCCGGGAGAAGATACGGCAGGCCATCCCCCTACTGCACGATATATCATCGGAGGGATCGTCCAGCCAGATGGGGGATCTGGAGGCATATCGCCGTCTCATTGAAGATGTTCCTGAATGGCCCTTCCAGAGCTCGACCATTGTGAAAGTGGTGCTCTATTTACTGATCCCCATCGCGTCCTGGTTCGGCGGCCTGTTGATCGAAGGTATGGTGGAACTTGTTTGGGGTATATCATGATAATACATCGCGGACCTGGCGTATAAGAAAAGTTGGCTTTGCTCGTACCGATGACTAGTGCCAATAGCAAAGGTTTTTTAAAAATTATAATTAACAATTATGTGGATTTGAGTGGAATATATATACTGTTAAAATCACAGTTTCCGTTGCTTATGTCGATGCTCAGATCCATGGGGGTCTCATCTTGAAGACGCAAATCCCATTCGTTGCGGGCGTCAGGTCCAACTGTACCCCCACTCCAGGCTGCCGGACAACGAGTTTGCCCTGACCCCCGATCACATTGTATTTTATTTCGGGCTTCCACGCAGCAACGTTATACGTGAAGTCGGCGTTCAGCAATGTATCTGCACCGCAAAGTGCACTCAGCCATGCTTAGCTCAAAGGCAGTTATTTAGCTAGTCGTTTTTTAGGCCTCATGCCAAAGAAAAACCGCACTATATTAATGCGTCTAACGAGTAGCTCGTACAAGGCTATGATCAGAACAAAGGATACCACGCTGATAATTAGATACTTCGGTAAAATATCCATGCTCCAGCGTATGACAAACCAGGCAACAAGAAGGATAATCGTCTGATGGAATATGTAGAAGGGAAGGACCGCCTCATTGCTGTAAGCGAGTACCTTGTTATTGAAATTCAGGTACCTTGCACCCAGGCTAAGGATAAAGACAACCCAGCACCAGCTGGCAGTACTTATTACAATTTGAAAGAGTACATATATCGGGGAGAAGGACTCGCCTCCCGGGTAGCTGTAATCCAATAATCCAATTATAAAAAATGCACCACAAAAGGCAACGATCCCCAGTGCCAGGCATATCCATATATGTCTTTTAAAGCCTTCTGTAAAGCGTTTGTCGGCAGGTGTGAGATAACCTATTACAAAGAAGACCATGTAGTAGATAAAATCAGCCCAGGTACGCTCTCCTTCAAAAAGGCTTCGAAGACTGACCAGGACAAGAATAAGTGGAATCAGGAATAGAAATATGCCACCCCGACGATCGCACCATACAGCCAGTCTTTCGATTAGGAGCTGACCCTGTTCTGATTTTAGGTATAAAAGCAGTGGCAGTGTCATCAGCGAGATAAGAAAAAGATACTGGAGAAACCACAAATGACCGGAAAAAGGAATGGGCAATAAAAAAGAGGGATCATGAAGATCTTGAGAATCAATACTGACAAGACCGCTAAAATAATGCGGAATCTGCTCCCAAAAAGTGCCGGTATACCCTTCATTGGTAATGCGGTCAAAGTAAGCCTGAGGTGGTAGAAGGATAAGCATGCCTACTATATATAGAGGGATCAAAAGCCGTTTAACTCTCTCAACAAGATACTTCCCGCCGGTCCTGGATTTTAGCGAGTACCAGGAACCAACTCCAGAAAGCAGGAAGAAGAGTGGCATGATCCACGAATAAAGGAAAGCAACGAAGAGAAGCGCAATGAAACTCTGCTCGGCATTTTTTAAATGCCAGTCCAATGGATCGAAGAATCTGGTGCAGTGAAATAGGAAGATTGTCAATATCGCCAGAACCCTCAGCCAATCGATATCATACCTTCGTTCTTTCATGATTTTTCCTTCTTCAAAGCTGCTCATTTGGTATTTCAATGATAAGTTTCGCCTTTCACTTATGAAAATCTTACCTGCCTTCTCCTCTATTGAAGCTCCCTTAGCATCTCTGTAGTTTCATTAACTTTTTCCTTGCTTTCAATATCACTTTTGGCTATTTCTAAAGCTTTGTCACAGTATTCACTGACATTTCTTATAAGTTCAGCAGCTTCCTTTATCTCTTTGTCATTAGCGAAATATTGGTAGAGTCATCATATGCCCCTCTTTACTCTTCTCTTGCATCAAGTCTTTCAACTCACCCCACAAAACCCTTCTGACTCCACAACCAGCCCGACCTCCGCGTCCATCATGCCAGCCTCCCGAAGTCAACGACCCCGTTTTAGAAATAGTGCCATATGGCCAGTACTTCAGCTTTGTAAGATAAATATACACAAAACT
>JAIORS010000179.1 GCA_021108005.1 Candidatus Aegiribacteria sp. | reverse complement strand
CCTCCTTTTTATTTTGAAGTTGCACCTTTTGTTCACTTCTCTGCGTAACGACCTGTTTTTCTTTCTCCACTGCATTTACCTCCTTTCTCATTTTGTCCTGCGTTTCAGTTTGCATTTTTGACAGTCCTCCTTTCGTCCCTTTAGTGAGTTTTTTTCTCATAATATTGCCTTCCGCAATAGGCTAGACAGCCTGGTCTATGTATGGGTACAAACGTTCCATTGCTGGCGTCGGGACGGACGTTTTTCGGGCTAGCGCCCTGAATTCGTCGGCGATCTGTTTCATCTCACCTCGGGCAGCACTGGCATGCCCTACTTTAAGTTCGGTCATCTCGCCTACCAACATGCGCCGCATTATAAAGACAAGAATCGGCTCTGGCAGCCAATTAAAAATCTTGTGATTGGATGGTGTGATGGGGACACCCAGCTCGCGTAAAACCTTATAGCCCTCCCGGATTCCACGGAGCATCAATACCATGCCTTCGCGTGTGCGTGCCAGCCGGTGCCTGTCGCACCCGGTCATATAGAAGGCACCGGCGGTGGGGAGGATCTCCGCCGTGTGGGTCTTGAGCCAGGCATCCATATTGGGACAAATCTCGGCCGGAAATCCCGCACCCTCAAGCGCATCAGCAATTTGTTTCAACCGTGACGTGGTGCGGCCGTCTAATTCGCCAATTGTGGTCGCCTGTTCACGGCGCGATGTAACAATATAGCGGACGACGTGACCTTCCCGCATGCCTCCGGCGCCCGGAAAGCCCAGCAAGACACGCTCGCGGCCCAAGGCGTTAATCATTTCGTCAGGACCAACAATATTCTGATTCATAAACAGCACATTGGGTGTTTGCTGGTTGGCAGCCAGCACCGGCAGCACGGCTGGAACTTTATTCCTGGGCATCGTCACGGCCACCAGATCATAAGCGTCTTCCGGCGCAAGCCGTTCCACCGCGGTGACGCGGGTGGTAGTGCGCTGCCCGGTGGCACCATCGTCCAACACGATGCCATGTTCGCGGATGTCCACCAGGCGTTCCCCCCGAGCCAGGATTGATACATCCTGCCCGGACTCTTGCAGCCGCGCAGCGTACAAACTGCCTATTACCCCTGCGCCATAGAATAGGACCTTCATTTGTTTGTTCTTCATGATATTTACCTCCTTTTTTATTTTAACCCTGCGTCTTCCGTCACAATTGAAACACCTCATCCAGGAAATCGTAGCTGATTTGATGCTGCAGGCCAAAGTTGTTGAGCTGGCAATGTGCTTCAGCCCCTTCTTCCTCGGTGGTAGTCCGCAGTACCTTGACCTTGCTCCCCAGGAGCTTGTAAAACTCTTTCGCCTGTCTGGCACCTTCCTCACCCAGCTCATTCTCACCGTATAGGTCCAGGAACGGGCAGGTAATTT
>JAIORS010000178.1 GCA_021108005.1 Candidatus Aegiribacteria sp. | reverse complement strand
TGATATCCCCATCACTTCCCGCCACATACCCTGAGTAACCTCTGTCGTCATAAGTTCGAACGAATCGACATGAACTCTATGCTGTTCTTCATCATGATACCGATGATCCTCGGAATAAGGAGAACCCATCTCGAAACTCCCGGATGGAATCAATGCAAATTCCATACCGTCAAGCGGACCTGAAGAGGTCTCACCCGATACAGATGATAATGTTGAAAGGTTACAGCAGGACACGCTCATGTTAAGCATATCTATGTAAATACGGAAATCAAATGACGGGAAGGCCGCCTGCTGACCTCCCATCGAATCTATCCACTCGGAAAAATCATTGCAGGATTCAATGCCTGCCAGGGCCGGGATTACATTCGGAGAAGCGACAACATCGAAGAAGATACCGTTTTCGTAAACTCCGTAATTATCCCCAATACGGTAGTTGTAATACATGTCTTCAGGCAGAATCATCCATGCCCTGTTCCCGTGCATCAGAACGATATCTCTCGGAACCCCCTCTGCCGAAGTCCTGTATGAGTAGTTTAACCACGGTTGATTTCCAAAACCGGTCCAGTTTTCGGACATAGGACTTGAAGTGAGGCTCTGAATTAACAGAAAATCGCCTTCTATCCAGTTCGAGTATGAGCCTACTCCTGAGCGTGGGATATTGTATCGGTATTTAACACCGGTTTCAAGATCCACCAGATCTATGGTACCTCGCCATGTTCCGGTTCCATCCGCTCCAATTGCATAGTATTTACCTGATGGGCTGATCTCATGCATTGAAGCCATGTTACAAATATTGTAAAAGTTGAAACCCCACTCTCCGGCGAACAGTACTGTACAGTCCTGATACCAGAACATGTTTTCGCATTCACGTGCAGGATTGCCTGGATAGTAAACGGCAATAAGCACATCGCCTTCCTCTTCGGAGATAACACCGATTCCCGCAAAATTCGCTATAAGATTGTGTGCCGTGGTCATCTGTCCGTTTGACGCTAAACCAGAAGCAAGCCATATCAGATAAGACACATCTGTTATGTGCCCCGGGGCCGGGATAAGTGTGTTTCCCCTGCACCAGACTAGGTGGTACGCTATCTCATTCTCTCTTATCATGTACCAGATTTCTCCGAATTCATCGGTGGCTATGCCCAGTATCTGTCTGGGAACCCCGGGATCGAGTTCGCCGCACTGATCTGATTCTCCTGAAGGTTCATTCATGAGAGCAACCGCTCCGCCGGCACTGATGACTTGCATCCCCGGAACCATTACTGTTCCGGGAAATGGCTGATTTTCTATAATCTCTAATTCGACAGGATCGGATAATGAAGGATCCTCACCTGGAGTACAGGCATATTGTGCGCGGGTTGAAGCACTCAAAGATAGACATATAATAAAGCAAAGTACAAGTGAATTTCTATGCATAACAATACTCCCGTCTCGGAATGAAAAAATGAAACTGGATATTTCCTATCATAAAATCGGTTCACGGAGCTGTCAGCTTCCAGAACCTTTCAGTCCCGATTTCTGCGTTGAGGAAAGGACAGGAACCACAATATGTGGATACCACGAACCTACTCTGGAACTGCATTACACCATAAGGTACTGATCTATGGTTTTTTCCCACGTACAGCCAGGAATGTGGCTCCATGAAAACCGACTTTGTGAAGTCTTTGTCTCAGCTACTCGCTCCTTCCAACCAGTTCTGAATTATCCTCAA
>JAIORS010000177.1 GCA_021108005.1 Candidatus Aegiribacteria sp. | reverse complement strand
AATACACTGTTCCGGATAAATTCCGGAACGGTTTGAAATCAAGATTCCTATTGTTCGGTTACTCTATCCAGAATGTGTTTTCTTCCCTCATGGCGAGCGCTCTGTATAACCGGCACAGTAGTCAACCCAGCCTATCGCTGGAACCTGTGACTGTTTCATGCAATCGTTAAAATCTTATGTGCTTTGTCTTAAATCATTTCATTATGGAGCTAATGATAGCCACACTGAGTGTGAATCACAAGACTCATGAGCCAAATGAACAACACTCACTTTTTTCCGCTTCATAAGGACATGTAAACCACATGTCTTGACGAGTGACGTAAGACGTCATATCATACAGTATGATAAAGTCTTTTAAATGCAGAGATACTGAGAAGCTGTTTAATGATATGGATATCCGAAAATTCAGGAGTATCAACAGAACAGCCAGGATTAAGCTTGAAGTTCTGAATGCAGCTGTCTCTTTGAAGAGTTTGCGTATTCCCCCGGGGAACAGACTTGAGCAACTAAAAGGAAATAGGAAAGGTCAACACAGCATGAGAATCAATAATCAATGGCGCATCTGCTTTGTTTGGAAGGACGAAGGAGTCATTGAAGTTGAAATTGTGGATTATCATAAGGGGTAGCGATATGACAAATAAATTATCTCCGATTACACCAGGCGATGTTCTTTTAGAGGAGTTTCTCAAGCCAATGGGCATTTCCCAGAGCCAGCTTGCAAAAGACATTAACGTACCGGCAAACCGTATTAGTCAGGTTGTTCATGGGAAAAGGGAAATTACCGCAGATACTGCGCTGCGACTGGGCAAATACTTCGGGATTGAACCTGAATTTTGGCTAAATTTACAGGTTAGATACAATATGAAACTCGCAAAGAGTAAGTTTGGACAGATAATTGAGAAAGAAGTGAAGGTTCTTTTTTCTGAATCACCATTGCACAATCATGCAAACGCATGAGAAGGCATGTAATTACCAATATTTCTGATTAGCACGCTACACACAACTATCGTCTGATTTTGCAGCATCGATCATACACTGATGATTATCGTCCGAAAGTCGTTTCTGTCCGGTTTGCTCTGAGTTTAGCATATTTTAAAACTAAGGCTCAGTGGATTGCTATATGATTGGTAAATACGCGGTGGCAATTCCACTGCAACCGCTTGATATGTTCGATTCTACTGAAAAGCTAGCTTCTCTTTCACCAGCCTTTATTTGGCCAGCCCTTCTGTTTCTCCTCGCGATAGCGTTCTATCCATTCCTCGGATAGATCATCTGCAAGTTTCTCGAGGTTTTTCTTAGAGAGTCCCATATCGTCTGGAATTGGAATATTCAGATAGTCTAAAATTGAAATTAAGGTTGAGGATACGTCTGCAATGAAATCCTCATAAACAACGGTATGTGGTATTATCCCGGTTGAAGAGAAGAACTCCTGTAAACCAGCTTCCCTCATTGAAACCTCACAATAAAGATGATCAATCGCCTCGAACAAGTATTCCCCTCGAATGTCTTTCTCATTGGGTGGTGCGCCATGTTCGCGGTGGAATTCTCCGGTCTTAATTGCTTTCCACCATGAAACAGCAAGGCGCACTTTATTCCTTCTAGTAATCCAGATGTGCCTGCAGTCAGGAAAGGCATTATCTAGGACCTTTGCAGAATCAAAGCTTTTGTCGCTACAATCCGGGAACTGCTTGAGAAGGCTGATAGTCCTATCGTGATTTGGCTGAGAGAATCCAATCTTAATTCCAAAGACACCGTTTGCTCCGAGGCCCCTCTCCCAAATCGCCCTCTGAAGCTCAATCGGTTTGGTGCAGTTGTATTTGTCATACAGCTTATCAGGATGATTGGATTCAGCATACAACCATTCATCTGGATTGCCAGCCACCTTACAGTTCTGAAGGCATCGACAAAGATAGGTGCTTCCAGTACGCTGACTTGTCCAGATGATGTAGGATTTTTCCGGTCTATGCATTGTTAAACTCCTGATATGCTGCATCGCATTAAACCTTCACTTCAGGATACTGCCTTGATACATAACACTTGGGCTTAGCTGATTGCATAGAAGCATTACCCGAACCGTGGTGCAATTCTGCTACAGCCCATTGTTAAGTTTTTTATTACTTTATGTTCTAATCTCAAGGCTACCATGAAAATGATAATATTCCATGCCTTCAATCACAAGGGGTTTGAAGGATATAAATATTTTACTCGGATTTACTTCGTTTCCTTCCAGAGCTTCAGAAGTTCCTGTTCCCGCTCTGCCGTTAAT
>JAIORS010000176.1 GCA_021108005.1 Candidatus Aegiribacteria sp. | reverse complement strand
TTTTTCTCCCCATAGTGAGATCCTGGTTCTTTCAATACATTTACGCAGTATGAGTTCAGGCTTTCTCCATTTCGAAGAGCTTTAACGGCCAGAGTTCTATGAATATCTTCCCCAACCCGAAGCACAAATTTACCGGAATATTTCCTCCCTGCAGTTGGAGGTGGAAGTGGATCTCCATCTTCCCTGTAGATTCTTAGCCATTCGTCAACAGCCTGGCATAGTTCTTTGTATACTTCAACTTCATCATCACCATGTATTCCACCCATCATTAATCCGGGACAACAGCCGATATAGCATTGATCTTCCTCTGACCACTCAACAATTTTAAGGTAATTATCGGCTGGTTTCATTCTTCACCTCCGAAATGGCTTTTTCTACAGCTCTTTCCTGATATTTCTTTGCGTCATGCCCTGGATTTCCACTGACAGTGATTTTTTCTCCACAGGGGTGCTTGAAATTACGATGATTCCCTTTTCCACCACGATTTACAAATCCTGCCTGCTTCAATTCTCGAATAAGTTCTCTGATCTTTCTTGGCATGATATTATAGTACTACAGTAGTATCGCTGGCGTCAATACCGATGTGTTTCAGAAGTGTTTGATTCCATTGCTACTTCTCAAGGGTGAATATCCTGGCAAGGTTAGAGCAGAGCATCGCCCGGTTGTTGGTTCCATTTATTGCGATATCCTGCACCGTGCCGTAGGTTGATGAAGTAGCTTCCACATTGTTATTCTGGGCATTGATTACCGAAACACCGCTGCTCTTGTGACCTACATAGATGTAATGATCGTTGGGAGTTACCGCCACTGATAACGCCGGGCTGGATATTGGATAGGTGGAATAACGCTGGCCTGTCCCTGTATCGATTCCCCATATCGCATCCAACGAATCGGGAGCTGCGTAAATTAGATTACCGGGGCCGGCGTAGAGATCGTTTACCCCTCCGGGAACTACGCATTCAGCCGTTACCGTGGTGAGATCACCCGTGGATATCTTCTTGATGGTGTTATCGTTACCGTCAACTATAAATATTGCGGTTCCATCGGAAGTGATTACAGCCGCTACGGGATCCTGCAACCCCGATACCGCATCGACAGCCGTCACATCCCATGACTGAGAGTTGATGGTTGTAATTGTTCCGTTTGCCCCAACGGAATAGAGGTGCCAGCTGCCACCTGTCGGATCTGTCAGAATGAATCTGCCGTAGGCGCTGAGGGCAACAGGGCTGTGTACAACATAGGTACTGTTGCTAACGTAAAAGAGAAGGTTACCGCATAACGCAAGGGCATAACCGCCCTCCGCGGTTGCTCCCACATCTTCTACCGTATATCCCTGTAGGTCTACGCGGGCCAGGCAGTAGCCATGTTCGTAATCCACGAAGTAAAGGCTGTCCGACGCGGCTATACCATCTTTACCCTCTTTGAGGTAACAGCAGCTGGAAGGAATATTTGAGGTGGATATGTCCTGAAGAAAGTAAAAGGGGAAATCGGCTGATATGACCGGATTGGTAACTCCGCAGCCCGTACCCGGTAAAATCACAACCGCAGTGGTACAAATTGAAAGCAGTACCAACACATTTTTCATAATAATTCTCCTGCAAATAGTTCTTTCATTCTAATCGCGTCTCTGACGGCCTGACCAAAATGACAGTTGTTGAACATTACGAACATCTTTCCGGATTCCGCGCCCAACCTGTTTATAGCAGGTTGCCATGCCTGAAGTTCCTCATCGCTGTAGCTGTAATTATACCGGAGCGGGCCGCCATTCCACCACTGAGAGGTATTCCTTCCATGAAATCTTACATAACCGAAGGGCTTTCCACCTATGGCCACCGGAGGCGGCAGATGGGGAAGCCTGGGAAGATCCACAGAAACAAGGGCCATCCCGGCGCCGCTTATCCTGTCAAGAATGTCCTTTCGGTACCATTCATCGTATCTGAATTCTACAGCGAGTGGAACTTCTTCTGTTTTCACGTAGAGTTCTTCAACGTAGCGGATGCCCGATTCCGAAGGTTTGAATGAATAGGGGAATTGAGCAAGGAGACCTGAGAGCTTACCGCTCTTTGTAAACGGTTCAATCATTCTGCCGTACTCGTCCCACTGTTGCTTGGAGGTGTCCCTCGAGTGGGTCATGCTGGAATGCAGTTTAACTATGAACTGGAAATCGTCGGGTGTTTTGTTGACCATGTTCCAGGAAATCTTTGGATGCATTATCCTGTAGTATGTGCTGTTCACCTCAACAGAGGAAAAGTGTTCTGAGTAGAAATCCAGCATCTTTCCTTTTTGAGTACTCGGAGGATAGAAAGGACCGACCCAATCGGGAAAACTGTATCCGGATGTACCCACCTGCAGATCCGTCTTACTTTGCAGCAGCTCAGCGTTCATAATTCACCCTTGCAATTCCTTCCCGGATTCAATCACTGACATGATTTTAATCTTATCCGTAACGTCTCGTCAGTCAATGGAACAGAATAAATAGCCATGAAACCGTCAGTAATGAGTTTACAACTTATAATATCTTTTCCATGTGTAGTTGACAACATGACCATTATTTACACCTTGTTTACAACTTAATATTTTGGATTTATATATAGCTGTAAACCACGGGAAGTGTAATATGGATGTCAGATCACTGATATTAAAAAAATTGCAAAAAAATGGGAACGTTCGGGCTTCTGAAATAGTTCGGGATACGGGCTATTCGCGTACATATGTGAATCGATTTTTCAGAGAACTTCGTGAAGAAGGAGTGCTTACTCTTATTGGTAAAGCAAACAGAGCCAGATACATTCCAGCAACTGAAAAACGGGTCACGAAAGAAAGAAAAGCAATAAAGAATGTAAGAAAGATTCTCCTTAACAATGATTTGAACGAAGACGAAATATTTTCCGATATCAGGCAAAATACAGGTATCTTATGCGAACTTGCTAAAAATGTATCGGTAATAATTGAATACGCTTTCTGTGAAATGCTCAATAACGCAATTGAACATTCCTGTTCTGATAAAATTACAATGATAATGAAAAGACGGCCTGAAAGTATTTACTTTGAGATAAGAGATTATGGTATTGGTATTTATAAGAATATTAAAGAGAAATACGATCTGGATAATGAAATAGATGCCATTCAGGATCTTACCAAGGGAAAACTGACTACAGATCCCGCTTCACATAGTGGTGAGGGAATATTCTTCACTTCGAAGGCTGGAAATACACTGGTTATACAGAGTTCCCGGATGAAATTGATCTTTGATAATTTAATCAATGATATTTTTGTAAGGAATGTTAAGAACATAAAAGGCACAAGAATTACTTTTTCAATAAGCACGGATTCAACGAAGAAGCTCGATACCGTTTTCAACCGGTATAGCGATAATCACTACAATTTCAGTACAACAGAAGTTTTCATCAAATTGTACGATACCAAAACGAATTATCTCTCCCGCTCCCAAGCTCGAAGATTATTAACGGGTCTGGAAAAATACAACACTGTTATCCTTGATTTCAAGGGAGTTTCCAGTGTCGGGCAGGCATTCGCTGATGAAATATTCAGGGTCTGGCAAAACAAGTATCCAGATATAACAATAGTCAGCAAAAACACCTTAGAAAACGTTTCATTCATGATAAACAGAGCTTTAAATCATAATCAGCATACAAATGGCAGTTGATCTTTTATGAAACATCGATCTTTGCAATTGTTCTACCGCCTGTAACCGCACCCTCTCCGTAGCGGTGCCGGATACGATCTATCGTATTATCGATTTTTTCAGTTCTGCCTCCGAACATTTCAAGTTGCCGCCCTGATTCATCTGTAAGGGAACTGAGGCACACTCCTATGAGCCTTATCCTGGAGCTGATCGCAAGGTGGGCCAGGGAACGGGCAGCAGTGTAAATTGTTCTGGCGCTGTCAGTGTACTCTGCAAGTGAGCGGACCCTGGAGCGGCGCTGCATGTTACTGAGCCTGTACTTCAATGTGACGGCATTCCCTGCAAGCCCTTTATCGCGTGCTCTGCGGGCTACTTTCTGGCTCATCATAGCAAGCACCGGAAGATACTCCTGCGGCTTTAGGACATCGGTGCTGAACGTATGCTCGTTGCTTATTGAAAGGGGCGGTGGAGAAAGGTCTCCGGGAACAACAGGTGAATCATCGATACCCCTGCAAAGAAAGTAAAGGCTTTCGCCATGTTTTCCCAGAAGGGCCCGGAGCTGCTGGCGGGTGAATTTCCGCAGGTCCGCTATTTTTTCTATTCCCAGGCTGAGAAAACGCCTCTGTGTGGCGGGGCCTACGCCCCATATCCTGCCTACCGGAAAACCGATAATATCATTCGGCTCAAGCTCCGCAATTCCCCTGGGTTTTGCCTCTTTTGAAGCCATCTTGGCCAGAAATCTGTTCCGTGCGATGCCTATGCTGGCCCAGAGGCCGGTACTTTTTAGAATATCCTCCTGTATACGCTCAGCCAACTCCAGGGGCGATCTGTCGCCTATGACGCCGGCTACATCCATGAACGCCTCATCGATGCTGGCTGGGTCGACTATGGGAGAAAACGAGAGAAGTATCTTCAGAATTCTTCTGGTATAAGAAACATAGCTTCCGTGACTTCCGGAAATTATGGCGGCATCCGGCGCGAGCCGCATGGCATTGACCATCGGCATACCGGACCTTACCCCCACCGCGCGAGCTTCGTAACTGCAGGAAGCCACAACGGACCTGAGGTTTCTTCCTCCCACAATCACAGGTTTTCCCTCAAGCCATGGAAAGGAAAGGCGTTCAACCGATACAAAATAGGTGTCCATGTCGATGTGGAATATTACACGCATATGGAGGGGGGTACCCCCTAACTGTTCTCGGAATAGTGGAAATCAAGTGTCCAGGTGAGATCGGATATATTTAGGTGAAGCTCGTACACATCTTCTTCCCTGGTACGTACAACGTAATGAAAAAGGGGATATGTCCCTTCGCGGTTTTCCCATTGCGATGAGACCGAAGCAATATGGTACACATGACCATGCCACCTGAACCGGCAGGGCTGCACCTTCCCACGGGCGAAATGGCCTATCATTTCAACAGGCTCATCGTACCTGGTTACCATATTCCACCTCCTCCACTGGCAGAACAAAAATAGTAAACATATGTTTAGCAGTCAAGTTTTGAACAGGAGAAAGAACCGAGCTTTCCTGTACCGTGTACTGTACGGAAGAAATTATTCCTTGTATAATAGTATGAATTTGATGCTTTATGAATCATATTGGGTATACGAATCAGGAAAGCAGGAAAAAATTATGAGAATCGCTCTCACTTTCGCGATCGTCCTTATTTCGATCGCGCCGGCCAAGAGCATCATACAGACTTTCGACTCCCCAACCGGGGACATCGCCGGTCTTGGCTGGGAAAACGACACTCTATGGGCCGTCGATGCTTTCACGAAAGAAGTTTTCAAGATCGATCCGGCATCGGGTAACGTTCTTGGATCTTTCACCACGATCGTAGCTTCAAGCTATGAAGCCACCGGGCTTGCAGTTGAAAATTACTATGTATACATCGGAGCCTGGAACAACAGCACCAATGGTTACGTTTATAAGTACACCTACGGGGGCAGCTATCTCGGCGTTGTCAGCATGTGCGGTGGTTGAGGTAACCCTGTCTCGTCGGTGACGGGACTTGCAGCAAAAGATAACTACCGTATTTATGTCAGTTCACGGAATCAGAATAGAACCTACAGATACACGGCTCCATCGATCACTTCCAGATATTCTTACATCTACTACACCGGTGGGAGCCAGACCAGAGATATCGCTATTACCACCGAAGGCAACATCTGGGTAGCCACCGACTGGACCAGTATTCCGTTGAGACTCTACAACACAAGCAACACTATGATCGATTTCATTGACAATACGCTGATTCCCAGCGCCTGCGGAGTAACCATTGATGACGACGGCTACCTCTGGGTAAGCGATACCGATAACGACTGCATATACAAGATAGATCTTACCGAAGGTATCGAGAGTTCTGTCGAGGGTACCGCTCTGGAACTCCAGGCTTCATCGAATCCGTTTGCCGGCCAGGTAACTATCACCGCAACCGGTTTCGACAATCAGGCGACCATAAGCATCTACGATATAAGGGGCAGCCTGGTAACCGGAGACAGCTTTTCCGGATCATATGTGTTTGGCGAATCAGACGATCTCTCGCAGGGAGTTTACTTCGTCAGGGTCAGAAATGGCAATGGATCGGAAGCAATCCTGGAATTACTGAGTCTCTGATCTTTACTGTGTTTTGAGGGGCCGGGCCTTTTGGTCCGGTCCATTTTTTGAACAGCGCCCAAGAACTTGGATAGAATACAAACCAAATATAAATATAATAGGACAAAATGTTTAGATGTTAGGCCCGGCACCCTTGGTTTTCTCTTTCATTCCAGTTTCAGCAGTGAAGCAGTGGCAACTATATTTCCCGAACTTAGCCTTGCTGTATAAATACCTGGAGGGAGTTCAACTCCCGAAGACGATTCTCCATTCCAATGGAAAACAGCTTCCCCTTCGCTTGAAACAGACTCAAGTTCTGCGACCAACCTGCCGGATATGTCAAATATCTGAAGATTCTCCGAATCATCGGAGTATACTGAAACCTCAATACTGACGAGCCCGGAGAAGGGATTTGGAGCAATATCAAGAACTAGATCCATTATGGAGCCTGCTGTTTCTCCTTCGCAACCCTGCGTGATTGTTGTGTTCCTTGCAACAACTGCCATATTATCTGAAGCCATGTATGTAATTAATACATAATCCGGATCTGAATCAAGATCAAAATCTGCAATCTTGAATTTCTGACCAGGTCCATTAGAAAGATATTCAAAACCATTGAATGTTCCGTCTCCATAACCTGCAATCGTTCCTACAACCGAAATATCCAAATGCCCATCCAAATCAAGATCGGCAGTCGATATTTGCTTCATCATGCATTCAGCATAAAAGTATTCTTCACCTGTCTGTAGAAATGTTCCATCTTGTTGATTCAGAAAAACGAATGTTGAGTATTCGCTCATTGCAGCGTCTCCTGCAACAGCAATATCAGTATAACCATCCTCATTAAAATCTCCGCAGGTGCTGTAGTATTGAAATGCCGCTGATGCGAAGTATTGCTCTGGATAGGCGAAACTTCCATCACCATTGCCCTGGTATACACTGAATCCCCAGCCCATCGGTACACACAGATCCAATATTGAATCAACTCCAGTTTCACCAAAATACGCCAACTGACAGGATGTAGAGGATCTGTAGTATGTCCACACTTCAGTAAAGCCTCCTAATCCATCTCCCAGTAGGGTTTTTACTGTATCCCCATAAACAAATATAGGATATGGATTGTGATGTAACGTATCAAATGGAGCCCCTACTATATCAAGGTGACCATCATTGTTCAGATCTCCGACACATCCGTTGTGTGCTGTCCATTGATAGGTATTGAATTCAGAGAATCCTCCTGTTCCATCACCAACATAAAGTTTTGAATCCATATTCATTAAAAGAAAGTCTTCATTACCATCCTCATTGAAATCACCAGTCAGCACCTGCCAGTGGTAGATATCAACTCCCGTGGTATCCAGAGGTACAGCACCCAGTCTTATGAAACTGCAATCCCCATTGGAAAGAAATACCTCGTACCAGCCTAACCCACCGATATATGGAACTAAGAAGGTTGAATCATTGAGTACAATAAAATCCTCCAAGTCATCGTTGTTGAAATCGGCAGATTCAATATCAATAGGTAATCCGGAAATCGAATAAGTGTATGCCGGTTCAAATATCTCAGCAGTTGTACTTGAGACAATAAAGAACGGAATTATCAGAAAAACTGATGTAACTATTGATTTGTATCTCATCTCAACCATCTCCCTAAGGAAGAACTACTACCCTGCGGATTAGTTCCTCTTCGTTAACCCCTTTAATTACTACCGTATACAATCCTGCCGGGAGGATTTCTGATGTGAGGAATTTAATAGTGTAAGAACCCGGATCAAGCTCTGTCTGTCCAGCGACAATATGTTCTTCCTGTCGGGAATAATAAATTTCGCTCTTCACCTGTTGCATATTCCCCTGACATGAGCAGGGGGAAATCTGCTACTGATACTACGTGGTATGTTGTTACTTCCACTTCAACGGTATCGATGGAAACATCACCCGGGATGGATGTGGATTCAAACGCTATGTCGGCTGATGCCCCCCCCATACAATAAATAACACATAAACTGCTAATATCTTTTTCATGATTCCTACCACAGCTTAGCAGGTAACTTTATTAGTACTTATACTAATTTGTAATAGTCTGATAAGGGGTTGTCAAGTGCACAGGACATTAATAGTAAGTGATTTTATAACTTCCCATAATCATTTTAAACACATTTTCAGTGGTCAAGTTTCAATCATGCAGGGTCGGTCCAAAAGGTTCGGCCCTTCTAAAAATATTAGCCATAATA
>JAIORS010000175.1 GCA_021108005.1 Candidatus Aegiribacteria sp. | reverse complement strand
GTACTTTAAGATCCGTATCCAGCAGGATTATCATATCGGGGGAACCGTCGAGAAGGGCCTGTTTCTGGGCCTCGCTCTTCCGTAGCTTCATCTCGGTGTGTTTTTTTTCCTTGCGTAATTCAGCTTCATCCAGCGCTCTTTTCACAGCAGAGCCAAGCCTGACAAGATTGTCTTTCAGAACGTAGTCGACAGCGCCGAGTTTTATACACTCAACTGCCTTTTCCTCACCGATGGTTCCGGAGAAGAGTATCAGCGGTATGTCAGGTGAGACATCCTGATGAATAAGAAGAGCATCTATACAGCTGAAACCCGGCAGGCTGTAATCGGCAAGGATAAGATCGGGATCGGTTTTTAAAGCCTCTCTGAAAGAGTTCTCTGTATCAACAATGCTGTGCTCAATATCAAACCCTTCCCGTTCAAGATGTTTGATAGCCAGTTCGGCATCGTCTCTTTTATCCTCCAGAATCAGCAGTCTTAACGTTTTCTCATCAATGATGCTACCCCCTATTTTACCGGAGATTCGTTCAGCAGAAGCCAGTACATACCAAGCTGAATTATGGCCTGAGTGAAC
The DNA here is from genome assembly GCA_021108005.1 of Candidatus Aegiribacteria sp. Taxonomy (NCBI): domain Bacteria; kingdom Pseudomonadati; genus Candidatus Aegiribacteria; species Candidatus Aegiribacteria sp. The sequence continues at coordinate 48,604 of JAIORS010000175.1, read as the reverse complement.
TTCTCGAAATCAACGGGTTTCCTGATATAGCTGTTCACGCCGAGACGATAGCTTTCAGTAAGATCCTTCTCCTCATTTGATGAGGTAAGAACAACTACGGGAATCAGTTTCGTTACAGGGTCGCTTTTTATCCGGCTGAGTACTTCCAGACCATCTACTTTAGGCAGTTTCAGGTCCAGAAGAATCAGATCGGGAGTACATGGTTCAGAGATACTATCATCTTCCGGAAACAGGAGGCTGAGAGCTTCCTCTCCATCCCTCGCGACTATAATATCGTTGGTAAGTTTGTGTTTTTCGAAAGCCTTCAGAGTAAGTTCCACATCGTCCGGGTTGTCCTCAACCAGAAGTATCAGCACTTCTCTCCGGTTCATATTCTACTTCCCTCCCAGGGTAAAAAATACTGTTGTTCCCAAATCGGAACCTGATTCAACCCATGTTCGACCGCCATGCCTGTCGATTATCCTTTTAACGCTGGCCAGACCGATTCCCGAACCTTCGTACTCTTCAGACCGGTGCAACCTTTGAAATGGAGCGAAAATCCTGTCAGCGTATTTCATATCGAAACCGATACCGTTATCTTTCAGGAAGAATACCGTTTGATTATCCATAATTCTGTGACCTAATTCTATTATAGTAGAATCAGTGTTTCTGGAAAACTTCAACGCGTTCGATATCAGATTAACAAGAACTATCAGCATAAGATTTCTATCGGCGCTAACCATCGGACAATCATGAAAGGTGAAATCCACCTTTCGGTCTTTCCATTCATCTCTCAGCAGTTCAATAGCTTCTTCCGCAATGGTCGTCATCACGACTGTTTCTGTTGAAAGCGGTTTGCGCCGCAAACGGGAAAGAGTCTGCATATCATCAATCAGAGCGCCCATATTCTGGGCTCCGGCCCGCACCCTCTCCAGGTAATGAGTTCCCTTTTCATCGAAATCCTGAATGTGCTCTTCGAGAAGAAGCTTTGAAAAACCGTCAATTGATCTAAGCGGAGCTCTGAGATCGTGTGAAATTGAATATGAAAAAGCTTCCAGTTCCTTTTTGCTGGCATGAAGATCAGCTGTTCTTTCCTCTACACGAATCTCAAGTTCATCGTGCGCTTTCCTCAGTTCTTCCTCTGCCTGTTTTCTCCCTGTGACATCCTGGAACGTTTCAATTGCTCCGGTAATATTCCCCTGCGAATCGCGAAGCACCGCCGCGCTGAAATGCAGCCATTTGCCATTCTCGCCCAGATCATGAAAAAAGCTCTCGGCGTCATACGCGCCGTCAATAAGGACTGATTTCCGGCAGCTGTTACCGTAATACTTTAAAATTTCAAGTTCAGTCGAGTCTTCAATCATTATGTCCGCCAGAATTGGCCTCTCTTCCGAATAAAAGGCGGACCACTGCTTGCCGGTTCCAATCATTTCATTTGCAGGAATACCAGTCAGGCTTTCGCAGGCTCTGTTCCAATGGGTTACGGTATGATCTTTGTCTATGACGATTATCGGCGTGGAACATCCATTTACCATCTGAGCAAGCCTTTTCTGGTTCTCCCGTAGTTCACTCGTTCGTTCTTTGACTGTTTCCTCAAGCTGATCTCGCTCACGTTCGACTACCCCTTCGATCTTCCTTCTTAAGAACTCACCGGCGGCTCCGTACAGGCTAAAAGCTCCCGCGACAAGCAGAAAAAGAGAACCGACTAAACGGGCCATGTTTCTGAACTCATCCGGCCAGTTGTTCCATAGAAATCTCTCGCCCAGTAGAATAAGAGTCAGCATTACCGCCAGAATGAGAATATTCAGAAACACATAGTACACTCTCGGATCGGTTCGTGTATCCCGTAGCCCGAAGAATTTCCTTATCGTTTTTGAATACAGAAGCCCCCTTGCAAGAGAAAGAATAAGGAATCCATTCACGATCTCCTTGAAAACAATTGAATTTACTACGGTGAAAGGCATTTCAATATTTTCCGGTGGTGAATTGAAAGTGAAGACCAACCTGAACACCGTATACAGTAATAGTGTATTAAACACGCGAAAGATAACCTCGCCCAGATATACGTTCCGCCCTTTGCGTGAAAACCATCCAAGCCAGACAATCCACAGAGTAAATGGAGGAACTGAAACAAGCGGCCCGTAACCGCTCCCGGGAAGCCATAATATCCACATCGTCTGGCAACCGCCGCAAAGCGCGGAAAGAAGACCGTACTTCCAGCCCCAGGCAAGTGTTATCAGCATCGGAAAAACGAGACCGAATAGAAAACTCATGCGATATGAGCTGTAGAAGATAAAATCAACCGGGAAAAAGTTAAGAGCGAATCCCAGAAGCCCAAAGGTAATTGAAACCATGATTTTATAGGAAGTGCTTTTAACGAGATACGGTTTTTCCAATACGAATTCCATACCGATGTTGTCCTGCGTCTTCATGATTTTTCCACAACCTGTCTGAGAGTGGACTAATTCACTACATAAAATCACAATTTAATCTAATTGTCAATAGTGCTGCTCATGTCAATATAATGCTGAACCGGTTGCTATCGAAATAGTTTTCTGGAAAATCCGGACAGTACTGAGCTGTGCTGAAAATTAGGTTTTACACTATTATAGATACATACAGAATAAAAGTATCAATAATTATTGATGAAATTTGGAGCATTTATCAAATATTGAAAGGGAGCATATAATGAAAGGTTTCAGCACCTTTATTTCAATTTCGCTAATGGTTTTAATGCCGGTAGAAGTTTTCGCATCTGCAAACTGTTCAACGCTCGGGAATGAAGCCACTGAAACGGATGGCGGTACACTGATTGCTCAAATAGCCGGACCCTCAGGCTGGTCGAACCTGTGGGGAGTTGCTTACCATGATAATCATGACATGCTTTACGTTGCCGGTTGTCCCAATAATGAGGTAGCTTACGGGGCTTATTCGGGAGGCGATATGGTAACATGGACGGTATTTGACAATGCCGAAGCTGTTTGCGGCTTAGGATGCTATCAGGATGATCTGCTTTTCGCTCTGACCCAGAGCGACCCCATGAATCCAGGACCATTTTACCTCTATACCTGGAATCTTGATGCTTCCGGAATACCTATGCTTCCTCCGAGTGTATATGAACTTGGCGCTCCATTTACAGGATCAATGGGCGGATGCGAATGGGATGGAGATTACCTTTGGATAGTAGATCAGAATTTTGTGGTTGACGATAACCCCATAGTTTACAAATACGATGTGAGCACGCATTCAGTAATGAGTAATTGGTATTACAGCGAAATGGGTGCGGTGGGCATCGCGTGTGTCTGGGATTCGAGTGATCTGAGAATCTGGATAAGTGATTGGTATGGCGGCAGAAAAATTATGGAGCATACCGAACTTGGAGGAATAACCGGGCTAAATTACACTATTACTTCAAAACCTACCGATATTGCCTATAAGTACGGAGTGAACTTCGATGGCCCTGGTTTCTTTATCGGCAACCAAGACGCCAATAGGCTGGATTTCTATGATCACACACTGGTAAGACTCGATAGAAACTCATGGTGTTACATCAAATCTGTATTCTCCGAATAGATACCACCCAGCCTGAGTAGAATGGGGACGGAGGTAATTAGTATTTCCAATCACCTCCGTCCCTGTTTAGTTTAGAAGGCTGGTTACCCTTTTGCCGAAATCAGCGGGATTATCAGGCCTGGCGCCGGCCATTACCGTGCCAAGGTCAAAGAGGATCTGTACGTAATCCTTCAGTTTGTCACCTGATCTATCCTTCTCGTAGAGATTCTGAAGCGTCTCAATTACGGTGTGAACAGGATTCAATTCCAGTATTTTCTTCGCATCCGGCAGTTCCTGGTTCATGGATCTCATCATCTGCCTCAGCATTTCCCCGGGGTCGTTCCTGTCGCTGACCAGAATGCAGGGGCTCTCCTTGAGCCTTGGCGAGAACCTGACATCTTCTACTCTGTCGCCCAGCTGATCCTTTATGTACTCAAGAAGGCCTGCAAAGGTCTCTTCAGCGTTTTTCTTCTCAGCTTTTTCAGCATCGCTGAGATCTTCTTCGTCCACTTCCTTCAGAAGAGATACCAGCTTCTTTCCCCTGTATTCGCCAAGGTTCTGAAGCATGAATTCATCAACGGGACTATCGAAAAGAAGTACTTCAGTGTCCGATTTACCAACGGATTCAAGGTAAGGTGATGACGCGAGTTCCTTCCTGTCGGTTCCCGTGATGTAGTAGAGGCGATCGGTATCCTCAGGAAGTTCCTCAACCAGTTTCTTAAGGCTCTTCCGTTCATCTCCGCTTCGGGAAGTCCATACGAGCAGCAGATCCGCCAGCTCTTCCCTGTTCTGAACATCTGAATAAATACCTTCTTTTATAAGATCTCCAAAATTGGTGAAGAACTTGCGGTACTTATCGATATCGTTCTCAAGCGTATCCTTTAGCCATCCCAGGACTTTTCCTGTCAGAGCTTTCCTTATTGTTCTGATGGTCCTGTTCTCCTGAAGTGTCTCTCTTGAAATATTCAGGGGAAGATCGCTCGATTCCACCACACCCTTTAAGAACCGAAGATATCTGGGGAGGAGTTCTTCAGCTTCCTCCTCTATCATGACCTTCTTTATGAAGAGCTTTATGCCGGTCTTATAATCGGGCATGAGCATTTCCATTGTCCGCATGGACGGTATGAAAAGAAGCGAATAAAACTCGGTGGTGCCTTCCGCATGGAATACAAGCCTTGAGATAGGGTCCTGCGGATCGAAACTCAGGTGTCTGTAAAACTCGTTGTACTCCTTATCGGAAACATCGTCCTCGGACCTGGTCCATATTGGTTTCTGTGTATTTACAGGCTCCTTCTCCCAATCGCTTCCATCGTCAGATTTCAGATAAACGGGATATGAGATGAAATCGGAGTATTTCCTGACGAGTTCTCTGAGCTTGAAACTTTCAAGGTACTCATCCATATCATCCTTGAGATAAAGAATCACGCTTGTCCCGTTGGGGATGTCATCTTCCTCCATGAGTGTGAATGTATCATGGCCTGTTGAAGTCCATTTCTGGCCCGGTTCGTCGCTTCCGGTTCTTCTTGATCGAACCTCAACCTTATCGGCAACCATGAATGTGGAATAGAAACCAACTCCGAACTGACCGATTAATTCAGGGGTTTTCTCTGCGTCCGATTTGCTCAATTCCTCCAAAAATCCTCTGGTTCCAGAGCTGGCTATAGTACCAAGTTCCTTCGCCATTTCGTCACCGGTCATGCCTATGCCGTTATCGCGAACGGTCAATGTGCGGTTTTCCTTATCCGGAAGTATATCGATTCTCGGTTCCCGTTCCGAACCCAGATCGGGAGATGTAAGCATTTCAAAACGGAGTTTATCAAGCGCGTCTGATGAATTTGAAATGAGTTCCCTGAGAAAAATGTCGGGATGTGAGTAAAGGCTGTTTATTACGATATCAAGAACTTTTCTGGTCTCTGCTTTGAATTTAAGTTTTCGCGAATGGCTGGACATTCTCCTTCTCCTTCTTTATTCAGTACTGTTAGTAAATTTTAGCGGATTTTGCCTTCCAAAAACGGAACCTGAAATACTTTCTCGTGAAAGACAGGCCCGTGTCCAAAATAACCATTCTCACCAAAAAGTTCCCCGTGGTCGGATGTCACTGTGATGTATGTATTCATCGGTACAATATCGAAAAGTTTTTCAAAGACGGTGTCAAGGTATCGTACCGTTTCAACCTGCCGCGCGCGGAGGCGGTCAAGCTGTTCCTGGTCGAAGAATTTCGGTGATTCATCGTCAGTCACAAGTTTGCCACCAACCAGATGATCGTCCAGATGCTTGAAAACACCGTGCACTCCGCTTATTTTTGGCCACTTGTTCTTTGGCTCGGAGGGAAGCGCGTAAGGGTAATGTGTCTCTCCCACATTCAGTAAATAGAATGAAGGTCTATTCGGACTGAAGGTCATTTCATCGAGCATCGCCGACATATCATTATGTTCTGGCATGAGCTTCCATGAATCAAATCCATTGTTGATCGGGGTATGGCTGTTAAGCACAGGCAGAGATACCATAGCCTTCGTTATGTATCCAAGGGAGCTGCGCAAATAGTCCGGAAGATAAAGCCGCGGAACGAGGCTTTTAAACCCAATCCCTTTCGCGCCAAGCCTGTCGTTGAATTTTACAAAATCCTTCTTGTAGTATTCCGACGCGAAGACATTCTTTGGACTTGTATGCGGCATGAGTCCCATAAGCAGGTTGTAATGGGACGGAGCTGTCCATGAAGCGTATGAATAGCGCTGCTCCGTTTCACCCAGTTTCATAATAACCTTTGGTTGCGCTTCCATAAAAGTATCGTATCTGCAGCTGTCGAGAATTACAATTATGTAATTCAGTAGATCATCCGTTGCGGGTTGAGGAGTCGAAACGGCTTTACAATCCAGGCCTCTGTTCTTCTTCTTCCTGCCGAAGAGTCCCATTGTTCCTCCGTGAATCTGCTAATTCGGATTTTCATAGTCCTGTAATAGTAGATCAATTATAGTCAGCGATATATGCAATTAGCAGCATCGTACGGGCATAATTCATTCACCCGGTTTAGCGAATTGGAAGCATCGCAGACCAGATGTCTCCAATTACTTCTTCGCTCCATATCTTGACAAGGATATCCATGGCCCCGGCAAGCTGGGAATAACTCGGTTCGGAGAGTTCCCAGTGGAAACGGTAGTTCTCCTGAAAAACAAGATCAAAACTATCTCCATCAAGCACGGTAACGTCAACATCAAGCACAGCTTCCCAACCATCAGGCGCTACCCTTCCGCCGAATTCTCTTACGTAACCTTCAACTATTAGGTCTTCAGGAAGCATTGTGGATTTGCGGAGCACAGCGCCCCAGGCACCGATAGAAATCATATCCCTGAGTAGAATATCGGGAAGAAGTTCTACTGGCCGGCTGCCCCAGATATCGGAAGCGGTTTTGTTGATAGTGCCATCTTCATTCAGAACGATCATCTGTACTCCCTGGACGGACTGGGATGAAGAAAAATCCTTTATCTGAACGATATAACTGGTTGAAACCATCCATGGGTCCGGCCTGTCCGGATCAACTGTCCACACCGTCGCTGTTGATTGCGGGTCGCCTCCTATAGGCACGTTGACTGTAATGCACGCTGAAGGGATAAGAATCGCTGTCAATACAAGAATTATTACTGGCCTTAGCATCACTGCCAGACCCCCTCTCCTGAAGTCCGAATGAGTAGCTCCGAAGGATCTCTGCCCAGTGTCTCCAGAAGGGTTGACAGGTTGTTCATCACTTCCGAGCTGTTAATGAGTACCTCATCGATTTTAATCACAAAACGATCCATATGTTCCGAAAGAGCCTGTGTTTTTCTAATAAGCGAATCTACGCTTACAGCCAGGTCCGGCGCCATTGCATCGATATTAAGAACCAGCCGGTTAAGATTCTGCCCAAGTCTGGTATATGTAACAAGAAGTGAATCAAGGTTTTCCGAGTTGCTAAGGATGGAATTCTCTATCCTTTCGATCTTGTCGCTTGCCAGAATGGCATTGGTGTTCTCGAGCAGAAGTGTGAACTGATCGCTGATATTCTTGAAATCAATTTCATGAATAATCTGGGTGATTCTTGTCAGTGTTGTAGTTATGCTCTGCATTGCCCCTTCCCCCACAGGGATGATCTGGTATTCAATTTCGAAACTGTAATGAACCGGATAATGAATGCTTGTGTCCGCGCTAAGGTTAATCACTCTCAAACCGGTTATTCCGGTTAGCTGCATAACTGCCACAATTGATGAATCAACGGAAAAGTCCGACCGGATCTTCATTATGACTTCTACGAGTCTTCCATCGGGAGCTATATCGATGCTTGCGACGCGACCAATGGAGACACCGTTGTACATTACATTGCTGCCCTCGCTCAAACCCTGGACGGACCATGGATAGTAGGAAACGTAAGTAATGGTGCTTTTCTCTCTTAATCCACCGCTGAGCCAGAATATCAGAAAAATAGTGAAAACAATTCCAATGGAGAAGAATAATCCCAGTTTGAATTTACTCCCGGTCATTGACATTTTCTATCACTCCTCTTTTTAGCAGCCATGTTCCTTCCAAAGAACATTCTGACTCTTTCATCTGTAGAGCTGTCTCTGAGTTCAGCCGCAGTTCCCGTGGCAATTATGCCATGTACTTCAGGATCCAGCATTACTACTCTGTCTGAGATAGCAAATATACTGGCCAGCTCATGAGTAACAATAACAACTGTTGCGCCAAGAGTACTATTGATTGTGATTATCAATTCATCAAGGCTTCCGGAGGTGACCGGGTCCAGGCCGGCCGAAGGCTCATCGAAGAAAAGCACTTCCGGATCAAGAGCCATGGCTCGGGCAAGGCCGGCCCGTTTCTGCATTCCACCTGAAACCTCCAAAGGGTACGAATTGGCAAAATCAGCAAGGCCAACCGTATCCAGTTTGCTATACGCGACAATTCTAATATCACGATCGGACAAATCAGTATACTCCTTAAGCGGGAGTATCACATTCTCAAGAAGTGTCAGGTTGCCCAGTAGCGCTCCGGACTGGAATGTAACACCCCATCTTCTTCTCGCTCTCTGAAGCGCTTTCGGACTTGACCAGATGTCTTCTCCCCTGAAAAGAACTCTTCCCTTCCATGGCTTTACCAGCCCAAGAAGGTAATGCATGAGTGTGCTTTTTCCGCATCCGCTTTTACCAACGATTGCAAGTACTTCACTTTTGATAACCTGAAGATTGATATCATTCAGGACAAGTTGATCATCCCATCCTCCCTGAAGGTTTTCAACTCTCAATACAGGTTTCATACGGTCAATCCGGGTCTTATATGTACAAACAACAGCGAAAGCAGCGCATCAGCGATTATTACCAGGAAAATACTGAGAACAACGGCTGATGTAGTCGCTTTTCCAACAGCTGATGCTCCACCCCTGACCCTCATGCCCATGAAACTGCCAACATTCGCGATTACTATTGCATATATGACGCTTTTCAGCATTCCCCAGAGGATATCAAGCGGTATCAGTGCCTTGCCCAGTTCCGATACGAATGTGCTCGCCGGAAGGTCGAGAAACAGCAAACCGGCAAGCATCCCTCCGAAAATACCTGATAGGTTCGCAATGAGTACAAGAAAAGGCATTACACACAGAAGAGCGATCATCTTGGGTGTAACAAGGTAGCTGAATACATCGAAACCCATTACTCTCAGGGCATCAACTTCTTCCCTGACCTGCATTGTTCCGATCTCCGCGGCGTAAGCTGAGCCCGACCGTCCGGCAACAAGAACGGCTGCGAGCATAGGTCCGATCTCCCAGGTTATACTGTATCCTATCATCGCCGGCATGAATGTCTCAGCGCCAAACTCCCTCATCTGATATCCGGCCTGATATCCAAGGACAACACCCAAAAGCCATGTGAGAGTTACTATGATGGGAATTGCCTTTACCCCGGACTCTTCCATGTAATAAAGCACCATCGGCCAGCGAATCTTCAATGGGCGTAAAACCAGTCCTATAAAAGCATATATCGTTTCTCCAACAAAATGTCCCAGCATGTACAAAGTCTTTCCAAGCTCATAAACGTTTTCACCGATATTCTCGAAATATTCATGAAAGGACTTTTTTCTTTTACGAGGTTCCGATAGTGATCCAAATTCAGCAAGTGTTTCAAACAAGTTCTCAATAACACTTGATGCCCCGATCCTGTTGACTTTTACACCAGCACGGGAAAGTTCCATGCAGAATTCGTAAAGTACAACAGCTGGAACGGTATCAAGCCCCGGACTGTCCGAAAAATCAAGGACAAATTTACCAGCGTCGAATATCGAATGCTTGTGTTCACTGATAAAAGCACGGATAGAATCGACTTCATCATCCTCAAGCACTCCGTGAACACTGAAGGTGAAACCGCTAAAAGTCAGTTTCTCTGAATTTGCCAACTGATTCCCTTCTGTGATGCTGAGATCCCGCCAATTCGTAACCAATAATGTAATTCAATATAAATACTTCCGCTACAATCACAGGTTGCCTTTAAATGTTTTTGGCTATATTTTATTTAATGAATAATTTGGAGGTATTATGGGTACATTGGTATTTTTGATTCTCAGGCTTGTTTTCGGATACAATTGCGAAGGTGACGGCCAAACCCTCGCAACTCTTATTTCTCTTGATACGATTGCACTTGTGCTTTTCCTGAAACTTAAAAACAAAACCTGACTGCATCCGTGCAACCGGAATCCGCATAACATCTGAACCATCGTATTCTGCAGCATAACTACTTCGCGCGCATTTTTGGAATAGAGAACCTCCCTGCGCTGTATAACGGTTGAAGGAGGTTTAAAATGATAAGGAAGAACACAGCAGAAGCAGGTGCAATTGACTATGGAGTATTATGGGGATTCGTATTTCTGATTCTGGTATTCGAGGTTGTTCCCGGATCATCGATAGGAAGGCTTGCGTCAAGAACGGTAACCGATGAAATGCAGGGTTTCGACCCGGGTGAGCTTTACGAGATCCCTCCCGAAATGCCGGAGGAAGACCAAATCGATGTGCAAAACATCATTGACAACGAAATCCCGGATGTAGTAGAGCCAATTCTTATTATCAGTACAACTGAGGATACTGAGGGTCTGGGTAGCGCTTTTACAGTCAGTACCAACAATCTCGCACCTGACGATAATCCGGATAACATAATTCCTGATCCGGGAACTTTCGTCCCGCACAGCGTTCATCCGGTGTGCACTTTCAGGCCTGTTCCGGAGTATCCGGACATGGCCAGACAGGCAGGTGTTGAAGGCAGAGTGATACTGCAGGTTTTCATATCCCCCCAGGGCATTCCGGTAGAAGCGATTATTGCCGAAAGTTCCGGCCTTGGAAGCATGGACAGCGCGGCAATGGCTTCGGTAATGGAAAGCAGCTGGTCACCGGCCAGAAGAGATGATGGAGTACCCGTGGGAGTATGGACTTCGGTTGTCTACAATTTCGTGCTTAATTAGTTTTCTTACTGATCTGAAACAAGTAATTCGAAGGTTTTTCGAAGAGAGACCAGGTACTCTGTAAAAGAATCGGACAGACGTGACCTGGGTTCCCGCAGATCAATGGTTTCCCTTCGCACAATTCTTCCGGGCCGGTGTCCGAGGACTATTACTTCTCCTGCCAGGTAAACCGCTTCTTCAATATTGTGTGTGACGAAAAGCACTGTGGTTGACGTTTTTTTCAAGAGGGACTTCAGATTTTCCTGTAATTGCTGGCTGGTTCTTGTATCGAGGGAACTGAACGGTTCGTCCATAAGAAGGATATCAGGCTCCATAATAAGTGAACGAGCAAGAGCAGCCCGCTGCTGCATCCCCCCTGACAACTGATGGGGATAGGAGAAACTGAAAGACGAAAGTTCTACCATTTCAAGAATCGTTTCAACTTTCTCCCGACGGATATCCTTATCGATCTTCTTCGCCCTGAGTGGAAACTCAATATTAGCATAAACGCTCATCCACGGGAAAAGCGCTCCCTGCTGAAAGACGTAGCCAATAACAGGTTTCATTCCCTCAGAGTGTAATGGTAGTTCAACCTCGCCGGTGTCAGGTTTTTCCAGGCCGGCAATCGTTCGCAACAGTGTTGTTTTACCGCATCCGGTGGGACCGAGAAAACAGAGAAATTCACCTTTCTCTGATTCAAAACTTACCGGACCCAGTGCATGTACGTCCCCTGAGGATTCTCTGTAGGTTTTCGACAGGCTGGTTACCCTCAACACAGTCATATCATCTCTCCCTGCTTCTGAGAACCAGGGATTTTTCCCCCAGGAATTCAAGACCTTTTGAGAATAATGCTCCTACGAACGCCACAATAACTATACTGGCAAGCATGATATCGTATCGTGACAGTTGGTAGGAGTATCTTATCATATATCCTATCCCGGAATTAGTGCCGGGCAGCATCTCAGCAGCGATAATAACCATCCAGCATCTTCCGATACCCAGCTTCAGCCCGTGAAAGATATCCGGAAGAGCGGATGGTATGATGACACTCCTGAAAGTAAAGAACCTGCCCGCACCCAGGATAGAAGCTGCTTCCAAATGCATCTTCCGAACGCTGCGCACCCCCTGAATGGTTCCAAGTATTATAGGGAATACTCCCCCCCATAAAAGGATGAAAATCATACCGAGCTGCATTTCGTTAAGAAGGTGTTTCTGATATCTGAGGTGTTCAAGACCCAGCAGTTGCGCAAATGTTGTTGCCTTGAAGATGATGATCGAGAGGGGGAGAAGAGCAATCGCGGACAGCGGTCTCGCCATTTCTACCATCAGTGACAGATATTTTCTCACCCGTCTGGATGCACCCATAAGCAGTCCTGCGGGAATGCCAATGAGTGCTGCAAGAGAAAAACCAAGCGCGACCCTCACGAAGCTCACAAAAGCGCTCCATGCCAGTGATCCTGAGGAAATCTGGTCCTGAAAGGGATGAAGTAGCACCGATGCAACTTCTCCGGGTGAGGGCAGGAGGGTATCCCTCCCGCCCCATGTAGCAACAAACCACCAGATAATAAGCAAGCACGGGATTAAAAACCCCGGCAGGTATTTCATGATACTGCGCAAAAAAAGGCCTGCGCCGTTACCCGTCTCTCCGGTTGGAATCGGAGCTACCTCAGATTCTCAGGCATGAGAGAAAAATCGTAAAGGAATGCGGCATTGGCATCATCATCTTTCTCGGCAAGTGGCCCGGTGAAGGCTCCGAGATTCCTCATGTTGTCAAGAATCAGAACCATGTTGTCCAGCCAGTCCTCCGATGCTTCCATATCGTAACCGCTGGTAGCCATTGATATTTCTTCTACCTGAACAGGATTTCCAATCCACTCCGCGGCTACCACAGCCGCATCTTCGGGATTTCTGTTGATATAATCAGTTGCCGCGCTAAAAAGACGTAAAACCGCGGCTATATCTAAAGGTCTTTCAGAAATAACTGTCTCTGTTGCGGCAATAGCACAGCATGGGTGATTCCTGAAGTCTCCCGGGGGAAGATCTGATAACTCAGCCACACATTTACCTATTCCGTTATACTCCGCAAGAGCACACGCTGGATTGTTGGAAACGTATCCATCAATGGTTCCATTCTGCAATGCTGGATTAAGGTTGGGTTCCCCCTGAGCATTGAAAAGAAGAATATCCGAACCTGGTTCGGGGTTACCCTGCAAACTCCAGGCTATTCCCTCTTCCGTAATTGCTGACTCGAATATCAACAACGCTACCGCTTTGGGGCTTTTGAATCCTATAACAAGAGGCTCTTCGCTTGTTTTTACCCAGTTTTTAAAACTTGCCCAGTCAGTCACTTCAGTATTGTCATCAGCTACCACAAGCATATCGCCCCTGCTGTGAAGTGGACTGATAATTACGACTTCGCTTCCCTGATCCGCACTCGCCGCAAATGGTATAACTCCTCCGAAACCTATATCGAAAAGCCCCGCAACCATATTGTTCGGCACGTTTATAGCGCCCTGTGATTGAACGAATTCAATTTCGAGAATTTTCTTACCATCTTCTACCAGTGCATAATAACTCTCTCCTAGATGAACGAGATATATGCCGAAAAGCTCCTTCATTTCATCGCCTCTTAGCGCTGATATGAATACCGCTGAGTGATGATCGTGGTTACAATGTCCAACCTTAAGAAGAGGTACTTCTACCGTTATATCAACTTCTTCCTGTTGTACGGCTTCTTCTTGCTGGTTCTGTTCTGTTTGCTCACCGCAACCTGTACTTATCGCTGTTATTAAAAGAACAATAATTATTACAGCAGACCGAAATAGTCTTTTCACTGTTTTCTCCTTTGGGTGGGGTTTACACTACATCCTGCAGTCACTCGATTGCTCTTCACATGAGGATCTCCTTTCCTTTATCAGCTTTTTCAGATTTACATAACCTGTACAAACATTCTATTATGGTCAATATGATGCATTTTCATAAAGTATGCATAAGTCAATGATATTTTGTTTACGCATACGTTCTTTCCTGCGTTAACCTCCTGACCGACTCTATTCTTATCAACTCATTCGCTGCTATCTGAAATAGTACTGATATTTAAGTAACATTCACTGTTATAGCTATCAACCCTTGTTTAATTTCCTGGTTGTCATGCGATTTCGTAAATTCTATTATATACAATTTTGTTAACTGATAAATGTTAACCCGTTGGACTCATTTAATAGAATCTGTATGATCAACGTCAATCAATAGCGACAAGGGCGTTTCTCAGCTTGCGCAAATTTAGCGGATACTCCTTGGAAGAGCTATCCGCATATTCTCATATTTTTTTGTATATTTGTACTTCTGACAGAAAGGAAGGCAGTTTGAAACAGAACAATTATCTTCTTCTCCTCGATGCTGATGATACCCTCTGGGAAAGCGCACTGTTCTTCGAAAGAACTGAGCATGATTTTCTAGCTCTTATGACGGCTCTTGGTTCAACGGAGGAAACTGTCCGCCGGATAGTCCATAAAAGAGACGTTGAAAGATTGTCAGTAACTGGCTATGGGGCAAAGCCTTATATGGATACCCTTCGTGTAATACTGCAGGAACTTGTGCCGGAATCACCCTTGTGGGCTCTGAAGGCCATGGATGATATCGAGATGAATCTTCTCAGTCATCCCGTAATCCTGCTGCCTGGTGTAAACAACACATTGAGGGAAATGAGAAACTTTCCTTTGAGAACAATTGTATATACAATGGGTGAAGAAGATCACCAGACCGACAAATTTATGAGATCCGGGCTTATCAACCAGGTTGACGAACTAAGAATTGTACCGGTTAAAAGCATTAACGCATTGCGTGATACCCTTGTTTACGCTGATGTTAAACCAGAGAACTGTATAGTCGTGGGCAACAGCCCGAGATCGGATATCAATCCTGCTTTGTCTCTGGGCGCATTTGCAGTGCATATCTTGAAGGATCAAACATGGGCTGCTGAAAGAGAAGATTTCATTGATCCGGGTATGGTCATGACAATTGAGAGTTTCGAAGAGCTGCTTGAAATTGTCAGAAATATTGTGATTAAATAGAACTATTAGAATATTGGTTCATTCAGCATCTATGGAGGCCATTATGAAATTGTCTGATTTACTGAAATCCGATACAGTTACTCTTGACTGTTCTCCCGAATCGGATGAACAGCTTCTACGTTGTATCGCGAAAATAGCTTCTGGAGCGGATTCAACAACCGGAACTTCAGAAGAATCAATTTACAAAGCATTGTCTGACAGAGAGAAACTCTCCTCTACAGCCTGTGGTCATGGTGTCGCAATTCCCCATTGTCGAATTGCAGATATATCGGAGTTTACAGTTGGCGTGGTCATACTGCCCGATGGCCTAGACTTCAATGCCGCAAACGGAGAGAAATCATTCCTTTTCCCCTTTGTAATCGGGCCGGAGAACGAACCACGAGTACACCTGAAACTGCTTTCATCATTGGCACAGGTTTTCAGAGACAGCGAATTAAGAGAATCGTTGAAGCATGCTTCTTCATCTGATAATGCAACAGAGATCCTTCTGAGTAGCATATCTCCCGACACAACTGTAGATAAGGGATCCGGTAAAAAACTGATACATGTATTTATTCAGGATGAAGGGGTTTTTGATGAGCTTCTCCAGGTATTCGCAGCCGTTGATACTTCCTCGTCTATGGTAATGGATGCTGACGAATCCACAAGATTCCTCATGAACATCCCGTTCTACGCCGGGTTCTGGAATACAGATATACAGCATTTCAACAGAATCATCGTATCGGTAGTCAGGAACGAACTTGTAAATGCCATTGTGAGAAATATCGAGTTCATTTGCGGTCCGCTTTCGAACAGAAGTGACCTAATGGTCACGATTACCGACCTACAATCGGTCTATGGCTCCCTGGAAAGCTGAAGATGACAGTATCTATCATCGCACTTGCAGGATTTGCGATTGTAGCGGGGCTTTACGCCGGAAAACTGGCTAGAAAAACCGGACTCCCCTCTCTTATAGGTTTTATGATAGCCGGTGCGATGCTTGGTGTATCTGTATTTAAAGTGTTTGATGAACAAATTCTCAGACATCTTTCCTTCATACCCGATATTGCTCTTGGTTTTGTCGCCTTCAGCATAGGTTCCGAGCTGAATCTTAAAGTCTTGAAACGGCTTGGAAAAAGTATCACAACCATACTGTTATGCGAAACTCTGCTGGCTTTTTTACTTGTTACAGGCGCGGTTCTACTCGTCACAGGTGGAGACTGGCCATTCGCTCTGATCTTCGGCGCCATGGCTCCTGCAACTGCTCCTGCAGGTACTATTGCGGTTATCCAGGAATACAAAGCAAAGGGAAATCTAACTCAGGCTCTCTACGCGGTGGTTGGATTTGATGACGGTATTGCCGTACTTATCTTCGGATTTGCATCCGCTTCAAGCAAAGCACTGCTTGCATCCGAGACGGGAGGCTCAACCAATCTGCTGGCAACTGCAGGGGAACCTGCCCTGGAAATACTCTTGAGTATTGCAGTTGGTCTTCTACTTGGATTTATCTATTCAAAGCTTATTTCGCTGATACGTTCTCATGACAACATCCCCGCTCTAACCTTTGGATTCGTATGTCTGGCTGTCGGGCTGGCGAAAACTTACGGCTTCTCCCCCATTCTCACACCGATGGCAATGGGTTTCGTTCTTTCAAACACTTCAAGAAGCATGACAAGTTCGGTGGCAACCAGATTGCGACCACTGATGCCGCTTATTTTCATCCTTTTCTTTTTTATCGCAGGAGCGCATCTCAAGATCGGATCATTACCCTCCCTTGGACTGGTTGGACTTATCTACATCCTGGCAAGATCGGCAGGAAAGATCTTCGGTTCAAGACTCGGGGCAACAATAGGCAAAGCAAGTCCCTCTATAAAAAAATATCTTGGTATTGGATTGCTGTCCCAGGCCGGAGTGGCAATCGGCCTATCGATAGTGGTGGCTCAGCAGTTCTCACATCTAGGAGAACATGGCGCAGAGATCGGAGCCGCGGTTTTAACAACGGTTACGGCTACATGCGTCGTATTCGAGATCATTGGACCAATAATGGCTAAAATCGCGCTGAAAAAAGCGGGAGAAATTCCGAACGACTGAACTTGATTCCTCCTGACTACTTGACAGGAACGAACACACTCGTTATCCTTATTCAGTAATTTCTGAATTAGAAAGAACGGTTAAACTGAACAGAAATACTTAATAACATTCGTAACAGGAGTATACAAAGGCGATGTTAACATGGAGGAAATATGCAGAAGCAAGTGTTACTATTCATTGTACTGGCAGTTTCATCAGTTAATGCCTCAGAATCTAGAATCAGCCGTATTTCAACGGATCTCATCCCGATCACACAATCAACGGATGACAGATTCGACACTCCTCCAAACCAGACAGGATTCCCGATAAATACGGGTGGCTCAACCAGCGAATCGTGCCCACAAATCGTTGATATCGACGGTGATGGTGATCTGGAAGTTCTAATCGGTTCCGGATCGAGTCTCCACGTTTATCATCATGACGGTTCCATGGTAAGTGGTTTTCCCGTCACAACCGGTGGTCATGCCAACTATACAGCTGCTGTTGGCGACATAGACAACGACGGGGAATTGGAGATAGCCATAACAGGTCAGCGTTCCGATCTTTACGTTTACAGAGCGGATGGCTCACTTGAAACAGGATGGCCTCAATATCTTGGAGATGATGACGGCGCAGCCTGTTCACCCACGATGGCGGATCTGGATGGTGACGGAGACCTTGAACTGATCATTGGTACATTCAAAGATCTGAATGGCAACAATGGGTATATAGAAGCCCGGATGTATGTTTTCCATCATGACGGAACACTTTTCAGCGGATGGCCTGTGCTTGATGTGGACCCGTATGCTATCAATTCCACTCCGGCGGTGGGTGACATAGATAACGATGGTGACCTGGAAATCATCACTGCTGGAAGAAATAGTCAGGCTCTGCTTGCATGGCATACAGACGGTACACCCGTTAACGGGTTCCCTGCTCAGCTGTCCGGGCTCATCGAGGCATCTCCGACAATGGCCGATATTGATAACGACGGCGACCTGGAAATTTTTATCGCGACTGGATCAGAACGGGTCTACGGTGTACACCACGACGGTACATCGGTGACCGGTTGGCCCCGAAACATGGGTGGCGGCGGTATACAGCACAGCTCACCTTCAATTGGAGATATCGACGGTGATGGTGACCTGGAAATAGTCTGCGGTTCAGTACATAGGAAAGTATATGTATGGCATCATGATGGTACACCTGTAACCGGCTGGCCCCAGTCGACCGGAGCCTTTGCGCAGGGAACACCTGCTCTGGGAGATATTGACGGTGACGGCGATATGGAAATAGCTGTTGGAACGTATGCCGGACTTTTCATCTGGCATCATGATGGATCTCTTCTGCCCTGGTTTCCTCTATCCACCGGATGGTCAAGGTGCTCGGCAACACTGACCGACCTGGATCAGGACGGAGATATAGAAATCCTTATCGGTTCAATGGACGATTATCTTTACTGCTGGGATATTCCGGAGATTTACAATGAAGACCTGATTGAATGGGGTTCATTCAGGAATGGTCTTCTGAATACAGGTTGCTACGAACCCGGCGGTGTAGGAATCTCCGAGGAACATCTAATATTCAATACGGATACAGCCATTCTCTTCCAGAACAGACCAAACCCGTTCAGCAGGTCATCTGCTATCTGTTACCAGGTTCAGGAAACGGAAAATGTAACACTGAAAGTGTACGATGTTTCCGGAAAACTTGTAGCAACACTAGTCGATAAGGTTCAATGTTCCGGAGATCATTCAGTGATATGGGATGGCAGGAATTCCTCCGGTGTTGCCGTTTCGCCGGGCGTTTACCTTTACCGGCTTGAAACCGGATATTCCGTTTCAACAAGGGAAATGATACTTATCAGGTAGCTACCCTCCGTGCCGGGTTGAGAGCCCTCTCCTGCAAGTGTCGCAGGTTTTGTCCTTCCTGTTCAAAAAGGAAGTCGCTGGATCTTTCAGCCTTCCTTGAGGAGGAACTCTTTAGGCCTGTTCCACACAGGCACTGGGTATGGAACATCCCGAAGATGCTGAGGCTGCACTTTCTGCATCACAGGAAACTCTTACCAATGCTCTGCAGGTGTGCCTGGGACTCTCTCTCGATATTTCTTCATGAAGCTCTTGATCGCAGGGATGTTTTTCCAGGGGGCATCCTTGTACCGCAGACCTTCGGTGGTATGGCCAATTGGAACCCCCATGTTCACGCCCTGATTACTGACACATGCTGGGATCGGGAAGGTAATTGCTACCCCATGCCTGAAATAGACACCACAGATATCAAGGGTATTGAAAAGCTCTTCGCCGATCTTGTCTGCAAGATGCTTCTTGAAGAGGGCATGATCTCAGAGCAGCTGGTGGAGAATATGAACTCCTGGAAGCACAGCGGGTTCAATGTTTATCGCAGCAAGCACCAGGCGAAGAGAATTACGCCTCTTCCATGAAAGATCATCCCGCATGCTCCCGCCGCAGAAAACAGATGTGGGCTGTGCTTCTGAAGAAGGTCTGGGATATTAATGCTCTGAAATACCCTTGAGTCGAGTAGCCCAAGGGAACCTCCCCCTCAGGCTCTCTCCGAACCGGACGTGAAAGTCTCCCTTCATCCGGCTCTTATCGTTCAGCCTTATGCGTAGAGTACTCTCCAGTGGGCAAACAACTCTGGTTCTCGTCGCGCTATGCGATCCAGCCAATGCTTTGCTTTCCTGCGATGTCCTCTAAAACGCTTGTACTTCCTCGTTGCCCACATCACCAACCGGCGATCAAGACAACGTAGCGTTGGGAATAACTCCGATTTGTAGAACCGCCCGTAATAGTTTATCCATCCACGAATAGCAGGATTAGATAGCCTGGCCAAATCCTCCAAATCAAGATTACTGCGTTTGGGCCAATGCCAACCTCGTGAAGTTCGCCGAATTGCTTTGGCTGCTTTGTTACTGATTGCCGGTGTGAAGTTGATAAAGTGCTTTCCCCACCTGTTCTTTGATTTTCTTGGTCTAAAAGTATAACCCAGAAAATCAAAACTGGTGCAGGGAAAATCTCCTCGCCGGTCAGCATCCTTACAGTAGACAATCTTTGTCTTATCCGAATGCAGTTCCAGCCCAACTTCATTCATCCGTTCCTTCAGTTTCTCCTTCAGCTCTTCCGCCTGAGCCTGGCTTCTACAGTGGCATGCACCATCATCTGCGTACCTTTCAAAGGGTATGGTCGGGTTTTCCCGCTCCATCCATTTGTCAAATGCGTAATGAAGAAAGAGATTAGCCAGCAGCGGACTGGCCAACTCCGCCCTGGGGAGTCCCTTTCTGCGGATGAATAAGTGATCCATCAGGCATAGAGATCGGGGCTTTCAGCCACCGCTCTATATACAGAACCACCCATTTCACATCCGTGTGCAAGCGTACTGCTTTCATCAGGAGATCATGATCGATATTATCGAAAAATCCCTTGATATCAATGTCCAGTACCCAGTTGTACTTCCAGCAGTTCTTACGCGCCTTGCCGACTGCATCCAGAGCAGACTTGCCAGGTCGATAGCCATAAGAGTCAGGATGGAAATGTTTCTCCAATTCCGGCTCCAGTCGCTGTTTTACAACCTGCTGAGCAACTCTGTCTGCAACTGTCGGTATTCCAAGCGGCCTCTTGCCGCCGTCGGCTTTGGGTATCTCTACCCGAAGCACAGGCTTTGGGAAGTAACTGCCGGGTCTTCCCTCATCTTTTGTGCAGCACAGTTATGCTGATATTTTTTTCCTTAGCACTTCCTTTCGTGGCACACCTGCACCAAACACTTATCGAGGATCAGCGATTCATCCTTGATGAACCGGGAAGGATATTTCCTTCTCGTCCTAGAAACACATACGTTCCCTCATGCCGTCCAATCAATTGTCGGGTTGAATGCCGTAGCATTCACCAGTTAGCTCCAGGGTCGGGGGAGGAGCAGAACACGTTACCGAACATTTCTCTTCTCTGCGGGAGCGGAGCGACCATCCAATCAACTGCGCTGTCTGCCTTTATACTCGCAAGCACATCAGAGTTCTTGAAATGACTCAGAACTTCTTCCCGCCGACACTTGTGAGCTATATTGCACCTTCCGAATCCGGGCTGGTTGTACTGGCTGTTTGTATTCTGGATATGGGAAAGAAGATCCGCGATCCAGTACCAGGTGAAGATGCACTCCACTCCAACAACGACATCCGGTCTGTAAGGTTCGATAGCTTTGAGAAGGGATTCCGGATCAGCTTTCATATTCCGGTGAAGAACAATTTCTCCATCCGAACTGATGATGCAGAGATACATCACCCTGGTGTGAAGATCTATTCCGCAGTAATATTGGTGTGTATTGGTATAAAACCTCATTGGGTCTCCTCCTTGTTAGGGAAATAGTTTGCACCCACAGCATACCAGGATGGCATGCCGAGGGGGAGGCCTCAATGAGTATCAACTGCTTCAACTTGACAACGCTATGTCACGGTTATGTGCTACTCGCTTCGCTCGTGTACGCACAAACCGCGCCAAAACGCGTTGCAAGTTAAGCAAATGTTAGCCACAGGAATAAAATGAAAAAAATTGATATGCAAGAAAAATATTGGGATAGTGTTGCCACTCAAAAAACTTTTACTCACCCAATTGATATGGAAAAGATTAGGGAGTCAATACCTGCTGACGGTAAAATATTGGATTATGGATGCGGATATGGGCGTACTTGCATAGAACTGAAAAATGGTGGCTTTAACAATGTTGTTGGAATTGATATCTCATCACAAATGATTTCTCGTGGTCAATCTTCAAATCCCGGCCTGAATATTCAACATTTTGATGGAGCAACAATTCCCTTTCCTGATAATTCTTTCGTTGCCTGCACTCTATTGGCTGTTCTAACTTGCGTACCTACCAACGCCGGTCAAAGACAAATAATAAGTGAGATAAATAGAGTACTGATTCCCGACGGGGTGTTAATCGTCAGCGATTATCCCTTTCAGCAAAACGCAAAAAACCAGGAGAGATACCGTCAATTCGAAAAAGAATTTGGTTTGTTTGGTACTTTTCGCCTCCCTGAAGGAGCAGTGGTTAGGCATCACGATATGCTGTGGATATATGAGCTTTTATCGCAATTTGAAATTATAAACGAAGACAACATTGATGCTTCTTCTATGAATGGAAGCGCAGTACGCATCTTTCAGATTTTGGCAAAGAAGAAACACGATGGCTAACAAAGCCATCGAGTTGACGCTTTACAGCGCGCCTCATGGCAGACGTTCAGTGTATTATGAAACTGCTATGGGAGTTAGATGAAAGCTTTATCTTACAAGGAATCGATTCACCTGATTCATGCTCTGAAATACGGAGTAATCACAACCGGACTTCTGAAAGCTTTGGAAACATTTGGTGAAGCGGGTTCTAATTCTGAAAACCTGTGTGCCAGGTCAATCTACAAAAGCATTTTTGAGGGCAATGATCTGCAAACATCCTTTCAGAATGCTAACCCACGTCTTCCGGATACATTAACAAAAATAATCATAGCAAGCTACCTGAATAGCGTTATGGATTATGCACTTGAAGATACTTATCACATTTTGGCTGATACACGCCAGCTAAAATATATTGATGAAGAGCTCATCTCGCTTGCTGAAAAATATGAGCAAATGTCACCATCAATAATCTGCAAAGGATGTTTTGAGCGAGAATTTCTCAAGCTCATATCCAAAGCCAAAACCGAAAATGCTACTGTTGTTGAATTAGAGCAGGTTGGTGAATCTTTTCTCTATAAATACTTCGTATCCACTGAAGTTATCCAAGTCAAACAGCTAACTCATTCCCTTGTTTACAAATCAATATGGCAAAATCTTGATTCCGCCTGCAAAAGCGATGGAGTATTAAGAACGGAATCCCGAAATTATAAAATTGAAAAAGGGAAGCTTGCATCCTTTTTAGTTACAGAAAATAATAATGATGTCTTGCGGATTGTTTTTAAGGGACACAAAAAGAGCACTGAACAACTGAATGAACCTGCCACAAACGCTTGAGAGGAGGCTTCACTGATATTTGTGCAGGTTATTCAGGGAGTTAGGTTTTTTGTGACCCAGGAGGAATACTATGAAAGCAATTGTGTACACAAAATACGGATCACCGGATGTTCTTCAGCTTAAGGATGTAGAACAACCAACGCCTAAAGATGCTGAAGTTTTGATAAAAATTAGTGCGGCATCCGTAAATGCATATGACTGGCATTTCCTGACCGCTGACATATTCTTGATTCGCTTGATGGGCGGGGGGCTGCTCAAACCTAAAGACTCGAGACTCGGTGCGGATGTGGCGGGGCGGATTGAAACGGTTGGCAGAAACGTCAAGCAGTTTCAGCCGGGAGATGAAGTGTTTGGGATGGTAAAGGGTGGTTTTGCTGAGTATGCAAGTGCGCCTGAAAGCGCATTGTGGTTGAAGCCGGTCAATACTTCGTTCGATGAAGCAGCAGCGATACCTATGGCGGCGATCACTGCCCTGCAGGGCCTGCGCGATGAGGGGCATATCCAGGCGGGGCAAAAGGTTTTGATCAATGGGGCATCAGGTGGGGTAGGGACTTTTGCGGTTCAGATTGCCAAATCGTTTGACACCGAGGTCACAGCCGTGTGCAGCACGAGGAATTTGGAGCAGGCACGCTCGATTGGGGCAGATCATGTTATTGATTACACTAAAGAGGATTTCACCAATAATGGTCAGCAGTACGATCTTGTTTTTGCGGCAAACGGGTATC
This sequence comes from Candidatus Aegiribacteria sp., assembly GCA_021108005.1. Classification (NCBI taxonomy): domain Bacteria; kingdom Pseudomonadati; genus Candidatus Aegiribacteria; species Candidatus Aegiribacteria sp. The sequence continues at coordinate 24,767 of JAIORS010000175.1, read as the reverse complement.
ATTCACTCTCAGATTATAAGCGCGCATTGACTCCCAAGGGCATTTATGTGATGGCCGGAGGTACCATGGCTCAAATCTTCCAGTCCATGCTCATGGGTTCAATAATGTCAGAAACCGGCGGCAGGAAAATGGTAGGCGTAAGAGCAAAACAAAGCCAAAACGATCTGGTTTCTATAAAAGAACTTTTTGAAGCAGGCAAAGTAAAATCCGTTATTGATCGACGGTATCCGTTAAGTGAGGCTGCTGAAGCGCTTCGGTATCTTGGAGAAGGACATGCCCGAGGGAAAATCGTAATAACTTTGGGAAATGGCGACAAAACCTAGCAACGGCTTTCAGGCGGACATCGGCTTCACCGCTCAGCCAATTGCGCGACAAGTAGAATGTGTATCAGCCTGCAATTGTCATCTGCCTGTTCCGCCGCTACCGCTGAAGCCGACCGTTATGGATATATGAGTTTAGGAGGACATTATGGCTTTCGGAACGATCCTCACAGCAATCCTGATATCCATCATTGATCTAACAATCACTGAACCTGTTGATGGTGAAACCTACGACGGCGACTGGCTGGCATTAAGAGCCATTGTTGAAAATGAGAATGATCTTCCTGATTCAGTCAATTATGAACTTAATTGACAATCAGCAGTCCTGATTCCCCGACTGAATACGGACTGGTATACATACATGGGTAACAACTGCAATACAGGTTATTCGAAGTCTCCAGCTCCAGTGGACAACACTGTTCTCTGGACTGCGCCCGTTACTGGAGATGTGCATGAATTCCCCACTCCTGTTGTCGTAAACGGAATCGTTTACTATCCCCAGAACATGGGTGGTGATTCCCTATATGCCCTTAATGCCGCTACAGGAGACTTGATCTGGAAATACAGGGCTGGAGGAAATGATGATGCTGTAACTGTAATGGATGGACTTCTCTACAGCCCCAGCGATTCCCTCTACTGCCTGGATGCTCTGACAGGTGAAAGGATCTGGGCTACATTCAGTGCGAATGTTTATGGAAACACGCCTGTGGTAACTGATGGAAGAGTATACTGTGGGAGTCATACTTCAAACTGTTCTGACATTTACTGTCTTGATGCATACACAGGTGCAGAAATATGGAGGGATACTCTATCCGGTGGCATATCCAGCTGCATGGCAGTCTGGAACGACATGGTCTTTATTCCAACATACGCACCTGGTCAGGAGACACCTTTGTATGCCGTGGATGCTATTACTGGAGCGATCATCTGGGAGAATACGGATGCCTTCGCGGGCTACTGGGACTCTTCTCCAATTGTTGTTGACAGTGCGGTCTATATAAACGGGCATGACGGTAAACTTTTCTTTGCTGATCAGAACTGGGGAGGTTCCTATCACTGTCTTGAAGCACCAACCGGCAGCACCATATGGTCTTTGCCAGGTTACCAACATGGCTCCTCCGGCATTACAGATGGAGTAGTCTTCTATGGTGAATCCTATTTTCCAGACGGAGCAAAAGTATATGCATTGGATTGCGAAACTGGATCAGAGCTGTGGTCTTACCAGACAGGTGGTATGTTCATTCAATCCAGTCCAGCCATCACAGACGGAGTTGTCTATATAGCGGGAACGGACTGGAACCTTCCAGCAGACTTGCTCTATGTGCCAGTCCGAATCCATTCTACTCTGAGGCAGCAATATCTTTCGAGCTTTCCGAGCCGGGATGGACGTCAGTAACAGTGTACGATCTGTCCGGAAGAATCGTAAGAACATTTGAGAATTCAGAGCTTGGAACTGGTCAGCACTCCATCGTCTGTGATGGAAGGAAAGAGAATGGTGAGGTTGTTTCGGCTGGTCTTTACATCTGCAGGATTCAGTCGGGAGGAATTTCAGAGACAACGGGCTTGTGCCTATTGAGATAGAACCATGACGAGTAAAGGGTTGATAGCACACGCCCACTTCTTCTCATTCTTCACATAGAGAAAGTAACTGCGAATATCTTTCTCGGTGATTTTATCAGCCGGTTTCATGCAAAAGTCTACAAGCTTTCGAACTGCGCTGCTGTATGAAACTTGCGTTCTCTCATTGAAGCCCGCAAGCTGCATATCCTCAATCATCCTCTTTTTGAATGCTTTTATGACATTCTCCCTATTTTTACGGCAGTACTTGATTGTACTCCCTATAGGAAGTATGCTTCAAACCGGGAGTTAACTGGTTTTGAATCTGCGCTGCGAAGCGGCGCTTAGTTCAACAACTGCATGAACCTGCCACAAACGCATTGGGATGGGCTTTGGTAACACTTGTGCTGGTTATGCAAGCGTTCACAGGAAGGGATTGACAAATAGTATCAATATTGATACTATACTCTATGACAAAACTAGAAAAGTTGATAAAGGGAATAAAGGATAACCCGAAGGATGTTCGATCCTCGGATTTATGCAAGATATGTAAATACTATTTTGGTGAACCGAGACAATCAGGATCAAGTCATCACGTTTACAAGACACCATGGCAAGGGGATCCGAGAGTGAACATCCAGAATATGAAAGGCAAAGCAAAAGCATACCAGGTTAGATAAGTTCTTCGTGCTATAGAGAGGCTAGGTGAAGAAGATGCCACTGAAAAATGATCTTTATACATACAGAGTAACATGGTCCGATGAAGATCAGGAGTATGTTGGTTCATGCACGGAATTCCCTAGCTTGAGCTGGCTTACTGAAACTCAGGAATCAGCTCTTGAGGGAATAAGGCAGCTTGTGGCTAATGTTATCTCTGATATGAAGAAAAATAAAGAAAAAATACCAGTTCCGATTTCAATCAGGAAATATAGCGGCAAGTTCATGGTGCGGATTCCTCCCGAAGTTCATCGCAAACTTGCTGAAATTGCAGCAGAAGAGGGAGTGAGTATCAACCGATTGGTAAGCGCAAGATTAGCAAAATAAAAGTGCTAACAATCGCATCAAGGTTTGTGCCAGCCGATTATACGAGACGTTAGCCGGATTATCACACACCCATTTTAGGAGACTCGAATTGCTTACACTTCGCGCTGCAACTGAAGCAGATCTCGACTTCATGGTGCGCATTGATTTGGCGGATGAAGGAATCACACACGAATATCCACAGCACCACACGAAATCGGATTTTGCTCGGTGTCGGCAAAAACTGATATCCTACATTAATGGTTTCAGGGCTGGTGTATGGGTGTATGAAGACCGAGCCTCATTACGTATGGTTGGCTTAATCATTTGTCGATTTCGAGATTTGCTGATTGAGCCATCTACAGATGCCAATTTGTTTCTCTTAAAGCACCTTGATAGGAGTATTTTCCCAGAAAATGGACGGTTCACTGAGCTCTATCAACTCTGGGTAGATCCGGAATTTCGAAGGCAAGGGCTTGCTACAAATCTGAAGCGACATATTGAAATCGAGTCACTACATCGTTCTGTAAACATGATCTACACGCACACAGAGGAAGCAAATTCGCACGTGATCGACCTAAACCTGAAACTCGGTTACCGGGAGGTTCGCAGAGGCCCTATCTGGGACGAAGTAATTCGAGTGAGTCTGATCAAAGACTTGACTACTGTCGAGTTGAATCAAATCTGATGCTCACCAACGATCTTGTTTGCGATCATGTCCGGCTAAACAAATCACTGCACCGGATTTTTCATTCGCTACTGCTTATGAAAAACCAGTGAGCTCAAACGTTGACGAGTATGAAAGGTGCCGGCTGGAGCACAAAGAACAAAACGCAAATCGAGCCCATAGAACAAAAAAGCCGTCGCCGTAGAAAAGAACATAAAAAACAGAACGCGGACATCAGTTCTTTTAGAGTAGTTGCTCAGCCTACTTGGTCACTTTAAGGAAGAGGTTGAATCTTTATCCTACCTTTTGCATAATACTTACAGGAGGTTACTATGGTAACGTTACATCCAGAATTTGTGATTGGTAAAGACAAACGTAAAAAAGCTGTGCTTTTACCTTTCCCTGAATGGGAGAAGGTCTTGGATGAGCTTGAGGAGCTCGATGATATCCGTGAGTTCGACGCAGCAAAATCTTCCGAAGAGGAGAGTATCCCTTTCAATCAGGTAGTTCGCGAAATCCGCGATAATTACGACGAGTGACTTACTGCATAGAAATCCTTCGCTCTGCCCAAAAGCAGCTAAGCAAGATTAATCGTCAAGATCAGGATCGTATTATTTCCTCAATTGAATCTCTCGCAAACAACCCACGCCCAGATGGATGCAAAATGCTATCCGGGCGTCCTGCCTGGCGAATAAGAATAGGATCATACAGAGTGATTTATGAAATCCAGGATGAGATACTGATTGTACTTATTGTTAGGATTGGCCACCGTAGAGAGATCTACAGGTAGTGAACGTCAGAATTCTTTGAACTGGAAGGCGGCAAGGTGATTCGGCAATATGCGAACAAGGTTTTAGCGATCGTTACAGGTTTAATCCTCATTGGTTGCCATCAAGCACAAACCACTGCTCAAGAGATAGCTTCAAGACATGAAACAACGCTTCAGTGGGTAACACCCATAGTTAGCGCACCTCGTCTCCAGCACTGCATATTCTACAGTGCAGCGGCAGAGTCAGAAGTCAGCTACCACATTTACACACCGGAGCTTTACGATACGGAAGGAACACGCCGTTTTCCGGTGTTGTTCTGGCTGCATGGTCATGGTGGAGGTTTGAATGGAATTCCATATCTCGTGAAAAGCTTCGATCTCGCCATCCGCGCAGGGGAAATGCCCCCTGTACTTATCGTTTTCCCCAATGGGCTATTCGAAAGCATGTGGTGCAACTCGAAGGATGGAAGGGTGCCAATGGAGACGATAGTTGTGGAAGAACTGGTTCCGCACATTGATTCAGTCTTTCGCACCATTGCTTCACCGGAGGCTCGGCTTATTGAAGGTTTCAGCATGGGCGGTTACGGCGCGGCACGATTAGGCTTCAGGTATCATGACATATTCGGCGCAGTTTCGACATTGGGAGCTGGACCGCTGCAACGTGAGTTTTACCCATCAATCGGTCCTTCAGGGATGGCCCTCTCCCGCGAGAGAGTGCTACGCGATGTTTACGGGAGCGACCAGGAGTATTTCAGGACACAGAGCCCATGGGTACTGGCGGAACAGAATGCATTTGCTTTAAGTAGCAATTCTCACTTGCGCATAGCGATCGGCGACCGTGATGAAACCCTGGACTTCAATCGCGACTTTGATTCGCATCTGACAAACCTTGGTATTCCCCACACCTTTGAAGTACTACCTGACATCGGTCACAATACCATGGCGCTTTTCAATGCGCTGGGTGATAGCAACTGGGAATTCTACCGCAATGTATTCGGTCCCGAAGTTCCTGCCGACGGCCTATGACGATGAATACACTGCCAACAAGGGCGCTACACCCGACATAAAACGGATATCGGCATAGTTGATGACACAACGCCCGTGATGCGTGAAATGGAAACACGTCTGGCTGAGATTGTCATATCCGCTATTCGTAACTTGAACAATGGACGTTTATTCTGTGGCCCCTTTGATCGCATCAGTCTCATTGGTATCTGCCTCCGACTTTACGTGGTTTGAAGGAGTCAAAGGAGCGTTTCAGTTCGATCTGGGTGTATTTGCCAGTAGCATCGCAGGCTCTGACTTTTCGTGGCTATAGGGATGTATGCACTCCTGCGTGAGACAAATCCAACAGACAACCCGAAGTACGACTACAAAAGACAGCGATCACGCAGATGAAGATCATTGTTGACACATGCATCTGGTCTGCAGCACTCCGGAGGACCAAACAGGTCCAATCGGTGGCTGTAGAGGAACTGCGATGTCTTATTACCGACCACCGCGTCCAGATGATCGGTCCTATAAGGCAAGAGGTTCTTTCGGGAATCCGGGATGCGTCACAGTTTCAACGTTTGTCACAACACATGGAGAGTTTCCCGGACCTGCAGATACTGACCGAAGACTATGTGATGGCCGCAAAGTACTTTAACCTTTGCCGCGGGAAAGGAATTCAGGGCTCCAACAAAGACTTCTTAATTTGTGCGGTCGCTATCCACAGGAAGTATGCAGTGTTCACCACGGATGGTGACTTTGATATGTTTGCAGAACATATCCCAGTGGTATTGCACAAGACCCTAAAGCACTAATCATTGTTGACGAGTAAGAACGGCGCGGCTCACGCTTCAATGTACCCACCGACGATAGAACATAGTTGTATTTGTGTACAATAAGGAATACGAGCCCACTGATCGCAAACAAATTCATTAGACCTGCGGAACCATGATGCGGGCTAGAGGAACCGGGGTCCTGCGATCCCGGTTCTCTTTTGTTGGATCATACTTCGTGCGATAATACAATCACTCGGTGAATATAATCTCAACGCGGTTTCCGGACATGCCGGTAATCTGAAATTCAACATCGAGTTCTCCGCTGGATATTTCATCGATAACCTCTTCGGTAGAGGTTTCCGATATCACCTCCAGAGTTGCTCTTGAACCGATGAAGTCCCTTGTTATCACATCCAAAACCCCCCTCAGTTTGAGGCGAAGTTCAGAACGAAGAGCCTGGACATCATTAAAATCAGCGTTTGCCGCCACAATGACTGTGATATTCTCCCCCCGGATCCAGCCGTCCAGAATGCCGGAAGCAAGCTGGCTTGCTGTGCTGTCCGCTGCCCGAATCCGTGCCTGGCTCTCACTGAATGGAAGCGCTACGGTCATGGCTGAACCCGCTAGCACGCTGCCTGTTCTTGTGTTAATCGCACGGTTGCTGACCTGAAACTCGAATATTTCCCTGGGAGATCCGGCGATCATCTGTGAAGTGGCCCTGTGCAGAACCGTTCCCGTGATAATAATCTCAGCACCGGCCTCAAGACCTATAAGCGCCGCTGTCCGGTCATCTCCCTCCAGTATGAGCCTGATCTGATCCTTTTCCAGTATGCCCGCAACTGTAGCCGCGTCCACCACCGGGAATCCCTGCTCCCTGAAGTGATCAAGCAGCATTGTTTCGAACATTATGCTGCCCATCGAACTGCCATCGGACAGATCGGACATTTCAGAGAACTCTTTCACTACAACCATAATTCTTGGTCGTCCCTGTTCTCCCAGCAGTATACCTATAGCGGCAAGGTCGTTCTCAATGCCATCCGTATTTACCACTGCCCGGATAACAACTCTATAAAGGTCTCCATCCTGCTCCTCATTAATTATCCTGTAGCTTGAAACGTAGCCCCTCGTTCTGGAGTAGATTTCGTCGGAGATCAACTGGAAGTTGTTTACCTGTGTTTCGGAGTTGATATACGCTCCTACTCCTTGCTCCACTGCTTTTCTAAGCGCATCATCGATTGCGTGGTCTCGAGCAATATCAATTCCGCCCTGGTACTCCAGTGCCGCTATACCCTCCGCGAGGATTTCGGTTTCATTCGGCAAAACAGGAGTGATTTCAGAAACATCTGAGGATTGCGAAACGGAGGTGGAAGCTGTATTCGGCACAATCATCTGTTGTGTACAAGCTGCTGCAAGACATATGAGTATGAGTGCTGTGTATTTCATTCCGGTCACCCGCTACAGAACATTCAAAAGAAAACGACCTGCGGTCATAAGGAAAGGAAGCCCCGTTCTCAGCCAGCCAAGTGTATCAGATTCCTCCTGTCCCAGCACAATATCCGAGCCGAACTGCCCGGTCACCTGACGGACATTAACCACCAATGGGGATTGTGAGAAAACCGGCTGTGCAAGTATATGATCAAGATCTGAAATGAACTGCATCGCCGTCTGACCCGCGGAACCGAGGTACGATGTGTAGTCCATGGTGTCCAACAGAAGGTTGCCGTTTGCGTCATAGATTTTAGGATACATCGAAGGCTGAAGCCCCGCCTGACTGCCATCGAATACAAGTGCGGAGTACTGTTCAAGGAATTCTCTCGTCTGAGGAGACATCGGCGTGTCGGTTATTTCGGAGCCGCCAAGTACTGAACTGAGAGCACCCGAAAGACCCTGGGGACTGTGTATCTCCATTTCGAGTTCAACTTCAATAATCCCGGCAAGGGAATCGTATCTGGCTGGCCCGACCTGACGGGAATTCCTGACAATACCCTCAACACGCGTATAGATCACATCGTAGTCCGTCATGAAATTCACAACCCGGGTTTCAGAATCAACTCTAACCCCTTGTACAGTTTCCAGGAGATTGCGCTGAGCGACAACCACAGCAGCCCGTTCAGCCATCAGCCTGGCCTGGGCTATATTGGAATTATCCGGATCAAGGACACCTGTTCCCGTTGCCCGGACAGTGTTACCTGACCAGTCAATTTCTCCACTCATGACTGTTTCCTCAACATCACCAGGGACAGCACATTGCAGGATCGGTGTTGGAAGCTCCGGTTCCACGCTCAGGACAGATACCGCAGTACGGTCAGCTGATTCTTCCAAAAGGGTCTCTGATGCCGCCAAAACAGCCTGATTTCCAGTCGGCCTGGTTGCTGTAGTTCCGCAGGCGGTAAGAACAATCAGCACCGATAGTAAAAACAAATAAGCATTTTTCATTTTCATTCCTTTGTTATTGCTGTGTAAGACCCATCAGGGAAACCTCGAGGGCCATTTTCAAAGCCCCTTCGGCTCCTTCAAAGCATGTGCCTTCGCCGGTGGATGTGTAGAGCACCTCTGAAGTCTCAACTGAGACAATTTTAACATGAAGGCTTGCATCACGCTGCGCAGGTTCATCGTCCCAGAAGCTGTCATGCGTGATGGGGCCGATATTTATCGTCATTACCGCCTCAGCTCCAAGAAGCTTGCCCAGCTGAACAGCGGTAGCCTGATCAACCACACCGGAATAGGAGAATTCCTGCTCCTGTAGAAGCTGATCGATAACCGATCTGTCCACCAGTGAGAATTGACCCGTTCTCAGCAGAGCCATCCCGGCGTAATCACTCAATCCGCTCACATCGGTAAGCCTGCATGTAGGAGTTGCCGATGGAGGCAGTATTACAGTCCTCCATTGAGCCCTGGAATCAAGAACAGGAGACCTGGCATAATTCAAAGGCACTCCGAGAGTAGCCAGCTGGGTAGTAGTCATGCAACCGGACAGAAGCAGTCCTATAGTGATAAGAACAGCTGCTAAAGTTTTAACATTTCTCAATACAAACTCCCCTTTCAGATTTCACATCTGTCACACGGAACAGAATTGCTATTGCTATATACGTTCAATTTCGATCTATGTTCCAATATTTGCAAAGAGAATACGAGATCCACCCTTTCAAATACTGATAAACCGAGTGAAGTAATATAAAAAATGATCCCGTAAATGATCCTGTTGGAGGTGGCATGCTACAACGATACTTTATCTTAATACAATACACTGCCTTGTTTCGATGTAACCCGCGCTTTTGAACATATATATGTACAGCCCGTAAGGAACATCCTGGCTGTTTTCATCTTTTCCGTCCCAGATCGCTGAATGATATCCTGCATCAAGAGGCTCATCAATAATAGTTCTTACGAGTCTGCCGGAAGTGTCAAAAATTCGCAGATTGATGTTCTCACTTACAACGGGCAGATTGTATCCTATTGTGGTTACGGAATTGAATGGATTTGGACAGTTCTGCGCAAGGCGGTTTCCGGTAACAAGAGAATGTCCGTATTCAGTTTCTATTGAAACATATTCGGTTTCGTTGAACATGATCTGGTAGTTTGGACTACTACCTTCAGTCCATATCGAAATCAGGCTACTCTTCTTTTCCAACGCGCAATTGGGATGCCTTGAATCGGAACCGGGAGTATTACTGATATTTATGGAAACTGACCAGACAGAAGACATGTTATCGTACCATCTAAGCAATATTTCATGACTGATATTATCGATTTTATCTTCCCAGGCCACATACAGGTTGTCCTGAGTATCAATGCTTATTGTGGGACGCGAAGATCTGTACGATGTGTTGCTGATATTCGTTGTGCTTCCGCTCGGTAACTGCTTGTAATAAACCTCCTTGTTACCACTGTGCGAATCGGCCCATACAAGATGGATGTTATTATCGGAATCGCAAACAGCGCAGGGATCCATTGTAGCCCAATTATCTCCGGCACTGGTCATTGCAACAATCGTATAATCCGTGTCCCAGCCAGATCCAACCGTATACTTCCTCATCAGCACCTTTTTCGGACTGCTGATATCCTCGCCCGAGTCTTTCCAGAAAACGTAAACGTTATTATTCCAATCCATCGTCAATGTTGGATACTCCGAAGCGCCGTAAGACTGACTTACACAGTAAGCGCTGCCCCAGCCGCTTCCTGACGTGCACTTACTGTAATAGATTTCTGAATTCGGCGTTGATCCGCCTCCCGCTCTTTGCCAGACACAATGCAGGTTATCCCCTGTATCAACAGCCAGAACAGGGCGGGATACCTCAAAAGCTGAATGATGAACAAGGGTTTCGCCGCTCCATGCTCCACCGCTGTAGATCCGTTGAACGATATCGTAAGCTGAGACACCTCCTTTTTTGTAAACAAGGTGCAGCTGATTTTCGGAGTCTATTGCAATTGATGGATTTCTGGCTATGCTCTCGATCAAATATGGATCTGACCAGGTATCAGCGCCATCGTTCAAATATGTATGATATACTCCATTGTCGTAATAAACCACATGGAAAGTACCTGTAAGGTCTTCTACGATCAATCTCGCATTGCATCTTTCAGTGGCTGTTGATTGCGTACTGGTGCCAATAACTGTATTAGTTCGCGCTAATTGAGAACACACGAACAGCGGCAGAATGTACATCCATATTGTGCTATACTTTTTACAATGTGTACTCAACATCATCACTCCTTGAAATATCCGTAAAGCAGCCATAAATCCTTTTAGTTCAACAACTGGCTGTAACGAGGCGCTTAATGGAAATATATACTACATACTCAGTACCTGCCAGAATCCTTATGAGGAATCACTGCAGCTTCAGATTTTGGCTGAAACACATTTTCGTCTATATTCCATCCGAAATAATCTGGAACCGAATCAACACAGGAGGCTTAAATGAGGTTTACCATCGTATTCATGTCCATTCCCCTGTTTCTCTTCGGTGTTCTGAACGCAATACCGGTTGACCGGTACGAAGCCCTGAACGTTATCAAATCGAAACTGATCCGTGACGGACAGGATGCTGATTTCTCAATTGCTGACTGCATCGTTCTTGAAGGAGGTCAGGGAAACGAGACTCTGGCGTTCGCCTTCGAACTGAGCCCTGCGGGATATATAGTAACATCTGCCGATAACGAGCTGCCTCCCGTGATAGCTTTTTCCTATTCTAACAACTGCAGGGTTGAAGGTGAGGAGAACAGTGTTCTTCTTGACATGATAAAAACGGATATGGAACTGAGGCTATCATCCCTGCATGATGCTCCTTCGGAACTGCTTCAGCTGCATCGTACATGGTGGGAAGAGTATTCCTCTGGTAAATATGTGCTGTTGTCCGACCATCTTAGAGAACAGTGGCCTCCTGCGGGAACTACCCCCACAGAAGGATGGCTCATGGAAAACTGGACTCAGAGTGCGCCCTATAATAACTATTGCCCCATGGATCTGACTTCAAGTTCCAGAAGTCTTGCCGGTTGTCCCGCAGTTGCTATGGCATCAATTCTGAATTTTGAGGAAACAACAAAAGGTACACAGTTCAGTGACGCTGACGATTATCAACATAATTACTATGAGAATTACTGGATAGACGATGATCACATAGCCCACGATTTCCCTTCCTGGCCCGAGTTGAACGTATATCTGGATACACTGGAAAACCACTATATAAACCATGAAACAATTACTTCTTCAGATAAAGCTGCTCTTGTATACGCCTGCGGCGCGGCGTGCAAACAGGTTTATTCCGCATCCGGCTCCGGTACTTACGGGGTTGGCCAGGCCTACGATGCCTACCTGAAGTTCAACTTCACCAGCTGCAGTCTTCTCGAAGCATCTTCAGACAGCCTTTACGAGAGGCTATCGGAAAATATGATAGGCGCCATGCCGGCTCATCTTGCCGTTGTGGACGCGGAGCCACCGACCTGCGGCCATAATCTTATCATCGATGGCTACAACACCGATGAATTCTATCACCTGAATTTCGGCTGGGGTGGAAGTTACAACGGCTGGTATCAGTTCCCTCTGTCAGGAATGCCTTACAGCTTGAATATCATTGAGGGAATTATACTTGACATCGGTGAAGGATTGCTGTCAGTTGAAGGTGAATCATCATCTGATGAAAATACTTCCTTTCTGATCCTTTCATGCCCGGTAAATCCGGTTTCGGATTGTCTTGATGTTAACATAACGGTCATGCGGGAATGCAGGGTAAATGTATCCGTTTACGGTATATCAGGACGTCTACTTGAGACAATCGCTGATGAGGAATTCAATCAGGGATCCCACCGCATAAGCTGGGTTCCGGGAAATGCGGTAAGCGGGGTTTACATTGTAAGGGCTTCAGGTCTCCACGGAACGGAAACCGTTAAGTTCACTCTGCTTGAATAACACAGGATTAATCAGCGAGGTATGCCACCCGAAGACAATGCCCGCATATTATCCCTGGGCAGCGTATCCACATGCATGAACCCTTCGGGAACCTGTCCTGTCATTTCGTACACAATGGATTCTCCCGAAGCGCTTCTGTAAACCTCCGTGAGGAATGCGGGAGGATCGGTGATTGCCCAGCCACCGCCCGGTGATCGTACCCATCTCTCCGAAAGGTGAGGTCTCATAACCGGAAGGTAACTGTCCACAACAATATACCTTACCTCATGTTTTTCCAGGCAGGGCCAGAGAAGCATCTGGTAATCGTTGGGCATCGTAAGCGTGGGGCGTCGATACTGCCAGATGAACAACTCCACGCTGGGATACGTAACAACCCAGTCATCCTCGGAAGAGATTGTTGTTAACCATTGTGATATTTCCTGAGCTTCTGCTGCTCTTTCAGTAGAATCCACAGCAAGAAGGCGTCCCAGTGGCAGTACAAAGGGCAGCAGAAGGAGGATTCCGGCGATAACCGTTGCTTTCTTTCCGGCAAGCTTCAGCAGCCTCATGAGTCCCGCCGAGCCCAATCCGGTAACGATAACTATGAAAAAAGCCAGGTATCTCCCGCTGTGTTCATGAAGAGTAAGAACTGCCATGACAGGAAGGGCCGCAATCAGGGGCAGAAGCATCTTTCTGCGAATTGATGAGGATGAGAGAGCCAGCAGTGCAAGAACAGCAAAACCAACCATAGAGGGTTGTCCGAAATTCTCTCCTCTGTGCAGTGAACCGGTTGTCACAGGTTCCATCACCCTCAATGTCCCCTTGATTATATAGACAAGAACAGCTGCAGGCCCCTGATTGCGAAACATATCAGTGGGGCCGGGAGCGTTTTCCCTGACTTCGTAGGCAGCACCGTGATTCTCATTCAGCAGGAACTGGCCGTTCTGGGTAAATGTGGGAGAACCAAAGGCTTCATAATTACGAATAAACCAGGGCATGCATGTAAGGATAAATACAAGAACGAACAGAAGAATTTTCAATATCCTTTTTTCTCTTCCCCTGACAAGCACCCAGACTCCAATTGAAAACGCAAGAAGCATGCCCTGCGTTCTGGTCAGGTAGGCCAGTCCGGATAGAATTCCCAGAACAATTATCCTTCTGAAGCTGAGTGTTTCCGTATCCGCCACAACAAGTGTCACAAAAAACAGTGTGGTAAACAGAAGAAGACTATCCGGCTGGGTTGAATACCAGACGAACAATGGGGTTATTGACAGTACCAGTACTGAGAACAATGCCGGAATAATTCCAAAATTCCTTCTTATCCATAACCAGCACGTCAGCAGACATACGGTTCCAATGAAGAGGGACAGTACCTGTGCCGCAGTGAACCCCGGACCGGTTATCATAAAAAGGACATATAGAAAAACCGCCATAGCAGGCTGCCTGTTGCCCTCGGGCCTTACATTATCCATGGAATCGTTGTAAAGGGTCCATTTCCGCATAGTGGAGAAGCCACATTCCTCCCGGAGGTTAACTGCAACTTCCAGATTGGATGCTATACCGTCTCCCGCCGGAACAGGATTCCTGATAAGCACAGGAAGGCGCACCATTAAAGCAAGCAGCATAATGGCCAGTAGAATCAGAGGTTCTATTTTTCTAATTGAATCAGCGGATATTTTATACATGAGAGAAAAATACAAGAATCAATCTACGGCAGGCAACAACAGGTAAGAAAAGACTCTATTGATGAAACAGATGAGTTTCAATATTGGATAGTTTGTGTGTCTCGCAGTATACTTGCGAATTGAAATGAATGGTACAATTTTTAGTAATGTTCTATTGAGTATATCAAGAAAGGATACATATGGAGAATTGCAGAAAAAACATCATAGGCTTTTCACTTATCCTGTTTGCGGCGACATTGCTTTCAGGCACATGTTTTGCGGGAACCTGGACAACATATACGGAAGCCGGCTTTGTAAGCGGGCTGGCAGTCGACGGCAACGATCTCTGGGCCGGGACCAGAGGCGGAGCTCTCCTCTGGAACATTTCTGCACAGACATATCAGAAGTTCACTACCACAGAAGGGCTTGCGGATCAGAATGTTAAAGAAGTCTTTATTGACAATTCGGGAAACATCTGGTTCGGAACAACCGAGGGTGTACAGTGTTACGATGGCAGCACATGGACAGTATACAACACTGATAATTCCCTTCTGCCCGATAACAGAGTCTACTGCATCGTACAGGATCAGGGCACGTCCATGTGGTTTGGAACCGGACACGGCTGCGCTAAATTAACCGGAACAACAATGGAAGTTTTCACCGATCTCGGCGGAGGAGCAACAAACATTGCTGTCCGCGGAATGGGAGTCGACTCGCAGAACCATATCTGGACCGCAAACAATCCCGACAACTACGGCGACCCGGGCGGAGTATCGATGTACGACGGCACTTCCTGGACATACCATAATCCGGACCCGGGCAGCAGTATCGGGCAGTATTTTCTTTCACTTACGGTAGATGGCAGGGATAGTGTCTGGGCAGGAAGCTGGACGAATTATGTGTTCCTTTACAACGGCACTTCCTGGACTCATTACGATAACGGCAACAGCTCCCTTCTGGGAAACAATATCGAGGCATTCGAGGTCGAGCCTGATTCCACAGTATGGATTTCTAACCATCCGGCGTCTCCAACACCCACAACCGCCGGTGTTGCCAGATACGATAATGGTTCATGGGACATTCTGACCCCGGCGAACTCCGGACTTCCCGATCCCTACGTTTATTCGATTGCCAACGCTGGCGGAGTGACATGGTTCGGTACAGCGTATTACGGAACCGCAGGTTACGATGGAACATCCACATGGCAATACCTTGAAACATCTAACGAACCGCATACCAACTATTTTACTTCAATAGAGTACGGAGATGTCGGAACTTCAGATGTCTCTCTATATTTCGGAACAGATCACAGCGGTATCGCATTGTACGATGGAAGCGCATGGTCATGCTACACGTCAGATAACTGCGGTCTAGTAGATAACAACATCAACGACGTTCATATTGCAGATAACGTACTTTGGGCAGGTTCTCAGTTTATGGGGGTATGGAAGTACGACGGAACAACCTGGACTAACTACAATACCGGTAACTCCGATCTTCTGGGAGATATTGTGCTGTCAGCAGCATCCGACAGCTACGGAAACCTCTGGTTCGGAACCTCAGGCTGGAGTGGTCCGGGTGGCCAGGACGGAGCCCTTTCCAGATTCGACGGATCTTCATGGACCAATTACTATCTTCAGAACAGTGGTCTAATCGACGATGACGGCCTGCAGGTCTATGTTGATAACGCGGATACTCTCTGGATAGGAACCGAAGAGGGTATAAGCAAGTTCCATTATCCCTCAAACTGGACAGACTATCATACTGGCAACAGCGGCCTTATTGAAGATCATGTCCAGGCCATAGCATTTGATGAATTCGATGGCAAGTGGATAGCGACAATGGGCGGCGTAAGTCATTTCTCCAGCGGAACGTGGACGAATTATACAACAGCCGACGGTCTGCCGGATAACTACGTAACCGATATTTGTGTCTCCGATTCGGGGATCGTATGGATTTCAACTCTGGATGGCGCTGCCAGTTATGAGAATGGAGCAGGATGGACCTCCTACTCACAGACGGAAGGCCTCGCGGACAACGAAGTAAACGCGGCCGGCATGGGAGAAGGGGAAGTTGTCTGGTTCGGAACGGATGACAGCGGATTATCCTCTTTCGATCCCGGAACAACCGGAATATCCTCGTCGCATTCTTCAGATATCGGAAATGTTCTTCAGTGCGCGATCTCGCCGAATCCATTCTTCGGCTCAGTAGTGATACAGTATAGCGTACCGGCAGAGGCAAATGTCAACATCAATGTCTTTGATATGTCAGGCCGCATCGTAAGAACTCTCGCAGACGGTAATCATTCAGCGCAACAGCATTCCGTGATCTGGGATGGTACCGATGAAAGAGGCGTGCCTGTATCCAGGGGAATGTACATGTACCGAGTTGAATGCGGTTCCTCAATCGCGACAGGCAAACTCATTCTTCTGAACTGATTGATTTGAATCTCCGGGCAGTGTTTCTGCTTCTGCCCGGAGAAATCCATGGAATCATCGTAGAGGAGCAAATTTTCTGAATATGAAGATTCTCTGGCATATCTCATCACACGGATGGGGTCACGCCGCAAGACAGCGTGAGCTGATAAGTGTCTACAGACAGAAGCATCCTGATACCAGCATAACCGTAGCTTCAAATGTCCCCCGATGGTTCTGGAAAGATTCAGGGATCGATGATATCCGCCGTGGCTCCCCTTCACCGGTAGCAATTGAAACTCACGGTAATATCGACAACGAAGCAACGCTGGCAAATCTCTCAGGTTTTCTTGTTTCGTATTCTCCTTTGTTGAGTGAAGAGATTGCTTTCCAGGACGAAATTAAACCGGATATCGTTATCACAGATATTGATCCATTGCCGGTTGCCGCTGCTTCTGAAAGATCAATTCCCGCTCTGGGAATAGGCAATTTCACATGGGACTGGATCATGGCTGAACTGTTTCCGGATATCCGGGAAGATATCCTGAGAATAGGCGAAATGTACAGTTGGGGTACTTACCTCAGGCTTCCAATGGGCCCCCGAACCAGCCCATTTCATGAGACCGTTGATATTCCGCTTCTGAGGAGTGGATCTGACGGTAATTCAGAAAAGGCACGAAGCGTTCTGCCGGAGGGAAAAATCTGTCTGGTAGCTCTAAGGGAACTGCCTTCAACCGAAACAATAAAAAAACCTGATGATTTCATTCTGATATCTTCAGCCCCTGAACCAATATCTGAAGGGATACTGAATATCTCCCCGGAAAGACTGTCATCCATGGGGATTACATTTTCCGATCTGATGGCCGCAGCTGACGTTGTAATTTCGAAGTCAGGTTACGGAATAGTATCTCAGATACTGGCCCTTGGGAAACCATGCGTTCTTATGAGGAGAGGATCCTTCCCCGAGGAACCCTATCTCCTTGAACCTATGTATGGAAGAATTGCAACAGAAATCCTGGATCAAGCGGATCTGCACCTGCTGCCTGAAGCGGTAATGAATGTTTCAAAAGACCCCGTTCCATCACAGGTTGATGGAAATGGAGCCGATTTCATCGTTTCAGGAGGATACCTTATATCCTGAAAAGGATCTTCTCGCTGCTGAACATCTTCAGAGTCAGGTAAATGAGAATAGCGGCAATCATCACGGACATCATTTTTCCTATAACTATTGAAAGCCTAAAGAAACTTGCCTTCAAAACACCCAATGAAGTATTCTTCAACACAATTGAAAGGTTAACTGTTGCACTTAGAACTTGAATCCGGGTCCTTTATTCAGGTTGCTGGATTCCCATTATGAAGAATTCAGGAATGTGTATGAAGAACGCTTTTCCAAGCGCTCTTTTTCTAATTGAATCAGCGGATATTTTATACATGGAAGAAAAATACCGGAGTCACGGGATGTAAGCCAACAACCCTTAACATGGAAATATGTTTCCAATCATGTTCGTCAAAGGTTGTCTTCCATCAGCTTATCCAGTCTATCAATATCAATATCAAGCAGTCTAGCGGCATTCTTTCTGTCCCCTCCGCAGTACTCCACGGTTTCCTTTACATAATCGGCAATCTTGTTTTGAAGCTTCATGGAGATGAAATCCCCTGACATTTCACCAGGAATTATTCTCTCACGGACATACGGTGATAGTGATTCTATGCTTAACATATCGCTGTCAGTGTTCACAACTGCATAGGCTATGATGTTCTTCAGTTCCTGAACATTATCGGGATAATTGTACTGCCTTAAAAGCTCAAGGAGTTCATCGGAAAATCCGGTGATTTGCTTTCCTGTCCTTTCCACTTCCTCCTTCAGGAAATACTCGGCAAGAAGAGGGATATCATCAGCCCTGTCCCTCAGTGGAAGAATACGGATAGAATTTACCATAAGGTGATAAAGAAGATCCCTTGAGAAGGATTCACGGTATCTGGAGCTTGTAAGATCTTGTGTGGAAGCGACTATGAACCTTACATCACTTCTCATGATCTCAGTGGAATTGTCTCTGTAGTACTCGTTTGTCTGTATAACTCTTTTCAGCCTGACCTGAACTGGAAGGCTCATATTCTCGATATTATCGATAAAGAGAGTTCCTCCCGAAGCGGTTTCCAGAAAACCAGACATCTCTTTGCTCTTCCCGCTCCAGTCCCTGACCCTGCCGAATAGCTCTGATGAGAACTCTTCCGGGGAATGCGAAGCGCTGTCTACGGCAACGAAAGGTCTATCAACCCTTGGGGACGCATTATGAATCGCTCTGGCCAGCGATTCCTTACCTGTACCCCTTTCACCCCAGATGAATACACTCAGGTCTCCTTCCGCCATCTGCTCCGCCTGGTGAAAAAGGTGGATGACCGCAGGGTCCTGCGTAGGCAGATGTTCGAAAGCCGCCTTATTATCCAGGTCATCCCTGGATAGAGTCTGAGGCAAACTATTAATCGTACTGTGGACGGCTCCGTGTTCCATGGCATTATTCAGGACTTCCAGAAGGTATTCATCATCCACAGGTTTTGTCAGATAGTCAAATGCTCCCCTCTTCATGCTCTTCACCGCCAATTCGACATCATTAACTCCGGTGAGTATAAGTACCGGGATTTTTATTCCTTTCGTGTTCATCATTCCCAGTATATCCATACCGGTGACATTGGGCATATCGAGGTCCAGCATGATCACATCGAAATGTTCTTTCTCGAGTAATTCTTCAACCTGTCTTGAATCGTTAATAACGGTGGGTTCAAATATCTCTGTCTGCATCAGGAAGACCATGAAATAATTGGTTACGGCAACATCATCGTCTACAATGAGTACTTTCTTCATTTATTCACCTTCCCGTCCTTCGATTTATCTTCCTTTACGGGAATCTTGATCATGAATTTCGTGCCAACACCGGGTGTGCTGCTTACTGAAACCGTTCCTTTATGTTCCTCCACTATCCGGAAGGCAATAGCAAGACCCAGGCCGGTGCCCCCTTTTGCCCTTTTTGTGGTGAAGAACGGGTCGAAAATTTGCTTCTGAGTCTTTTCATCCATTCCCTTTCCGTTATCCTCTATCTCTATTACTATGCTATCACTGTTATCCATGTACGTCCGAACCGTGATAAGACCTTTTTTATCATCGGGAATTGCCTGCGCGGCGTTTACAATTAGATTAACGAATATCTGCTCTATTTTCTGCGAATTCCCGGTGAATTTTTTCACATCGTTTCCAAGTTCAAGCACAATCTCAGCATGCTTGTGTACTTCATTCTTCACCAGCCTCGTAGTGGCTTCAATAAGAGTATTGACATCGACTGTATCCACCAGGAGACCCTCGTCCTTCCTGGCGAAACCACGAAGACCCTCTACGATTCCCTTTATCCGCTCGGAACCGTGAGACATATCATCGATGAGTGTCATGACATGTTCCCGGAAGAAATCGTACTTGAGACGGGCAATTTTAAGATCGGGATGATCCTTCTTGAAATCATCAATTATTGGCAGCATGTCCGTTATCGCCTGTCTGATTATCTTGATATTTCCTCTTATGAACTGGTTTGGATTATTTATTTCATGACCGATGCCACTGACCAGCTGCCCAAGCGAAGCCAACTTGTCCGCCTGCTGGAGCTGCTGTTCGTACGTTTTCTCAAGGGTAACATCCCTGTAAAACTCCAGTATCCCTTCAACTTCCTCCTCCTGGTTGTACACAGGGAGCGTATTAACTTCCAGGAACCTTTCCCCGTTCCTCATCGTAATCGTTATGGGTGTTTTATCACGCCTGATCTTTCCCAGCCTGCAATCCCTGCATGGTGTATCACGGTTGAAATATGTTCTGTAGCACTTATCACCGGGTTCAATTTCATCTTTATTACTCATGACAACATTCCTGTTGAGGTCTATGAGCATGACCTCACCAGGAATAGCCTGAAACATGGTTTCAAGACGGCTTCTGGTTTCCTCCCAGCTTCTGTTGACCCTGTTCAGGTAGGAGTCGGCTGTGCTGAGTTTCTGTTTCTGTTCCTCCAGTTCCTTTGCCCGTTCATTGATTTCCGCTTCCAGTTTGCTCAGACGGTTATTCAGATCTTCCTCTTCCTCCTCATTAAGAGCCATCTTTTCAGAAAGCTCCTTACGCTCCAGGGCAATACTCAACATTCTCCCAATTTCGTTGAGCATTTGCTGCTCTTCAGGAAGAAGTTCGTTGGTTCCACTGATGTATCCCACCATGATTTCACCTTTATGTTCATCGTCTACTATGAGATCAACATTGATATAATCATTTTCCGAGGGCTTCTGGCCATACTCTTCCCCCTGATAAATAGAGAATACGACAGCTTCATCCGGCGAGCGCATGCCCCTTGAGAGGTATTCGGGCAGTTTTGTGAAAAATTCCTTTATAGAGACTGAAACATCTATCCATTCGGCAACCGAATAAAGGCAGGAGAGTTCCTTTACCCGTTCCTCCTTTTCCCAATCCCTGATCCTGTGCAGGCTATCAATCCTGGATCCGAAGAAAAGATAGATACCTCCATGAACACTTTCTATATAACCAACCTTCATGGGTAAAGGGGATGCTTTATCCATTTGTGCGGTAAACAGCGCTATGACACCCCTTGATCCTTCATGCATCTGTTCCATGGCATTTCGGAAGGATTGAAGGGATTCCTGATCAAGAATACTATCCAGGTGTTTTCTGGAATCATCGCTGTTTCCCGGACAACAGGTTCTTTTAAGCAACGGGCTTACGTAAATTATACTCTCGTTTGCGTCAATAACCAGAAGAAAATCGAAGCTGCTCTCAATAAGTGTGTACAGGCTTTCAAGGCGGATCATTCGTCTGTATTTCCCTTCAATCAGGATAATCTGAGATTCGTTTCATTGAGTTTATTAGATGTAGAATCAAGGCATGGTCGTCAAGAACCGTCAATACCCGGAATATCCGTTGCGGATGTATATTGA
The DNA here is from genome assembly GCA_021108005.1 of Candidatus Aegiribacteria sp. NCBI lineage: Bacteria > Pseudomonadati > Candidatus Aegiribacteria > Candidatus Aegiribacteria sp. The sequence goes on along the minus strand of JAIORS010000175.1, from coordinate 3,225 downwards.
TGTCTGAATGAGTGAACACAATTAACAGGACTCGGAAAAGGGGTTTCTGAGAATGAAGATTCTCTGGTATATCTCAGCGCACCAGCATTCCGTGATCTGGGATGGTACCGATGAAAGAGATAAACCAGTATCCAGAGGAATGTATATGTACCGTGTTGAATGCGGTTCCTCAATCGAGACAGGCAAATTAATTCTCCTGAATTGATTTATTTGAATCTCCAGGCAGTGTTTTCACCACTGCCCGAACATTCCAGGGGGTACACGTTAGATCCTGAAAAGGATCTTCTCGCTGCTGAACATCTTCAGAGTCAGGTAAATAAGAATAGCGGAAAGAACAACACTGGAAAGTGAAGCCGTTAAAATGGTGCCCCAGGCCGCATCCTTCATGAGTATATCCTTGAGAACAAGCAGGGAGTTGAAAACAGGTGCTGATATCATCCACTTCGGAGGAACATCTCCTGTCTGCATGGTCGCCATTCCCATTATCATCACAACGAAGTAAACGGGCATGATCATTCCATTACCCTCTTTTGTATTCCTCGCGAAAGTTGATACGATGAGAACCATGCTTGCCACAAGAACAGCCAGAGGGATTACAACAATCGTAAACTGAAGGATATGAATCGAACTCATACTGTAGCTTGAGATGGCAGCGCCGGATGCGCCGATCATTACCATTAAATATCTTGAAGCGATGATAAGACCGATCACCGAACTTGCCGCTCCGACAATAGCGGCAACCATCACGGACATCATTTTTCCTATAACTATTGAAAGCCTGTCGACCTGGTTAACCAGGATCACTGCAAGAGTTCCTCTCTCCTTCTCCCCGGCAACCGTATCGAGCCCTACTTTCATGGAATTTGCAAAGAGGTAGATGATTATGAAGAATGGAAGAAGAATACTGATTATCTTCCCCATCACGCTGCCTTCTTTCGCGAGATCGTACCCTATCAAAGCCTCGTTTACGGTGAATACGCTCAGAATCTCCTCTGACATATCCCTTTCCAGAATTCTCTCTCTGATTATATCTCCGCTGAGTACGGTCAGAACTTCGCTAACTTCATTGTAAGCGTACTCGGAGTAATCCGCGGTGGAATTGAAGTAGATAGCGATATCGAAAGTACTGCATGCGGCAAGGCTCTCATGGAAATTGTCGGGCATTACAAGAAGAAGCTCTTTATCTTTGTCGGTTATGGCTTGCTTTACGGCATCAAGCTCCTCAAACTGCACCAGTTCCAGACTTGTGTTTATTTCGGAGATCACTTCTATGAACTGCCCCATGACGTCTTCGTTACCGGCTCCTTCGTAAATGCAGATAGATGAAGTGAATGACGCAATATCCGAATCCCTGGCCTGACCCATCTTAGCCATTACCGAGTACATCGCGGGAAGCATGAGAAGAGGCAGAAGCACCAGCATGGCGACCATCCGCCTGTCGGTAAATATTCGCTTCAGTTCTTTTTTCAGAATGATAAGGCTGTCGCTAAGCATGGTTCACCTCCTCCTCTGTGCCTGGAAGAATGTAGCTGAAGAATACATCCTCAAGGTTGTCCGAGGAGTTCTTCCCAAGTATATCAGAAAGCGTACCAAGCTCTTTAAGCTCGCCATCAACGAGTATCCCGAATCTGTCGCAGAGTTTTTCCGCCACATTCATTATATGGGTGGATATAACTATCGTCTTTCCCGACTCCGCGTACTTCTCGAGGAAATCCGTAACCGATTTGGATGTGATAACGTCAAGCCCGTTTGTCGGCTCGTCGAATACGATAACCTCGGGGTCATGAATGAGGCTTATGGCAATCGCCGTCTTCTGTTTCATACCGGTGGAAAGCTTGTCTATCTTCTTGTGGATGAAATCCGTCATTTGCAGTTCGTTGAAAAGGTATTCCTTCCGCCGCTGAATATCCTCTCTGCTCATCTTGTTGAGAGCGCCAAAATAATCCACCATGTAATCGGGAGTGAAGAATCCATCGAGCTTCATATCCGAAGTCAGAAAACCTATTCTTGATCTGATGGCTTTCTCGTTTTCCATCACATTGTAACGGTCTATGTATACGTTACCGCTGGTAGGCTTTATCAATGTGGATATGCATCTGAGTGTAGTCGTCTTCCCGGCTCCGTTGGGTCCGAGCAATCCGAATATCTCACCAGGACTGCATTCGAAAGAGACATCTTTGACCGCTTCAACGGTTTCTACTTTGTGTTTTTTCTTGTTCTTGAATACTTTGCAGAGATTCTCAACCCTTAACAATTCATCCTCCTCCGTTACTTCCTAAAGCCAATCTGAATAAAGAATAATAGGGACGGAGGGATTTTAATGCAAATTTATAAATAAATATACCAAAAAATAGGGACGGAGGGATTTTATTCAATTTCCACAAATAATTCGATCTAATGCCATTTCGTAATGGGGTTGACAGATAACCTGAGATTAGTATACATATGTTTAGTATGGCAAGATTAGCAAGAGTCGTAGTACCGGGAATCCCTCATCACATCGTCCAGCGTGGGAACAGAAATCAGACTGTTTTCTTCTCCGATTCCGACAGATACATGTATACCTTAATGTTGAGAAATGCTGCTGGTGAATATGGCGTGTCTTTCCTCTCTTGGTGTCTGATGGGCAATCATGTGCATTTGATCGCGATTCCGGAGATGGAGAAATCCTTCGCTTCCTGTTTCAGGAAAGCTCACTCTCAATATGCATATTACGTAAACAGCCAATATGACTGGAGGGGACATCTATGGCAGTGTAGATTCCACTCAAGCCCACTTGGACCTTCATACCTCTACAATGCCATACGTTACGTCGAACAGAATCCAGTCCGTGCGGGAATAACCTTGAATCCATGGGATTACAGATGGTCAAGTGCCGGTTTTCACACGGGCCACAGAAAGTATGATCTCCTCGCGAACAACAAACCTGATGTGCAAATTGATATTGAAGACTGGCAGGAGTACCTATCCATTGACCCGGAAACAGCCCAGATACTTAAAATCCGTAAAGCGGTGAAAAAAAACAATCCTGTGGGCAGATACTGGTTCCTGAAGAGAATGGAGAAAACACACGGAACAAGCGCAGTACCTCGAGAAAGAGGACGTCCTCGCAAATATCCCGATTAATATCCTTAATCAAGAATCAAGTATTTGATCTGATGGAGGCTCCCGGATTCAACTCGTAAGTGCAACAAAACTGGTTTGTACTGGTGGGTGAGCTGTTGT
>JAIORS010000174.1 GCA_021108005.1 Candidatus Aegiribacteria sp. | reverse complement strand
GAAGGAAATGAGCTTCCTTCGGGAAACTATATCATCCGCGGTGAATCTGAATATATAACCTCATCTACAACTGTTGTAAAACTGTGATTCATCTGATAACGGTGCATTTCTCTGTATCCGATGAGTATCCTTTTTCTGGGCTAAGTTACTATTTAAATATAATTCTGCAGTACCGTTTCTTTCCGGCTCGGAGGAGTATGCATTCAGGCGTATCCTCCGGAACGAGATTGTCGATCGGGTCGCTGATCCGTCTGTCTTCTATGTACAGGCCGCCCTGTTTCGAAAGCCTTCGGACATCACTTCTGCTGGAACACAGTCCTGTCTCAACGAAAAGATCGAGACAGGAAATGCCATTCCTGAGTCTTTCAACGGGGATTTCGATGCTGGGAGCATCTTCCTGATCACCGTTTCCGGAGAATAATGCTCGTGACGCCTTCTCCGCCCTGAGCGCTTCCTCCCGGCCATGGGTAAGAACTGTAGCCTCAAAGGCAAGCCTCTCTTTGGCCAGCCTTATTTCAGCTCCCTCAAGAAGAGAGAGCTTTTTAATCTCATCCATTGGAATAAAAGTATAAAGCTTTATGAAGTAAATGGCGTCCTTGTCATCTACATTGATCCAGAACTGGTAGTAATCGTATGGGCTGGTCATCGATGGATCAAGCCAGATAGCGCCGCCTGCCTGGGATTTGCTCATTTTCTCGCCGCAGGCGGTCGTAACAAGCGGACAGGTGAAGCCCCACGTCTCCGCTCCTTCCGAACGTCTCAGGAGATCGATACCGGATACGATGTTTCCCCACTGATCGGAACCACCCACCTGGAGAACGCAGCCATATTCACGGTAAAGGTGAACGAAATCGTAAGCCTGAAGAAGGCTGTAGCTGAACTCAAGGAAGGAAATACCTGTTTCAAGCCTGAGTTTCACGGACTCGGATGTCAGCATCCTGTTTACGCTGAAATGGCGTCCGACATTCCTGAGGAAATCAAGATAACTCAGCTTTGAAAGCCAGCTGTAATTGTCAAGAAGCAAAGCTCCGTTTTCCTGTGACTTAAAATCAATGAAGTGCTCCAGCTGCGAGGAGATTGAGTCAGCCCAGTCGGAAACCGTTTCCCTGGATTCAAAGGAACGCTCGGCGCTTCTGCACGAAGGATCACCTACAAGCGCGGTTCCTCCTCCGACAACTATAATCGGTTTATGACCTTCATTCTGAAGGTGCCGGGCAATCATAATGGGGACCAGGTGTCCAAGATGGAGGCTGCGTGCTGTCGCGTCAAAGCCTATATAGAAAGTCAGTGAGGGGCCATCAAGAAGCTTCGCGAGCTTCTCTTCAGCTGTCATCTGGTAAATCAAACCTCTTTCACTGAGTTTTCTCAATAATTCCAAAGCTGGCTCCCTTCAGCCCGTAGCAACTGGCAAAACAGTCTCCGGATGTTTATGTTTTCTTCTGTTCGTAACACAGAACATAATACTGGAGATAATAATGGAAACCATTGAATTTGAGCATCCCGTTGCAAGAAGCATCCTGACAAGACTGAGGGATCGTAATACTTCGTCTGAAGAATTCAGCCGACTTACGTACCGCCTCGGCTTCATGCTGGCAGTTGAAGCGACCAGAAACATGGGAACACTGCCTTTGCCGGTTGAAACCCCTATGGAGAAGACATTCGGTGAAAAGTGTACTGAATATCCTGTTCTTCTACCTGTGATGAGGGCTGGACTCGGGCTCCTGGCTCCTTTTCATGAGCTTCTTCCGGAATCCCCCGTGGCTTTCATCGCGATGAAAAGGGATGAAAAAACCGGGGAGTCTGAATGGCTGTACGATTCAGTTCAGAACCTTCGCGGAAGGGACCTGATAATTCTGGATCCCATGCTTGCTACTGCTGGAACCGCCTTGAGTGTAATCGACTATGTTCTGGAAAAAGGAGCGAAAAAAGTAATCCTTATCAGCATTGTCGCGGCACCTGAGGGAATATCCATGCTCAGGAAATACAGCAATCTAACATTCATAACCGTATCCATTGACAGGGAACTTGACGAGAACTGGTTCATACTCCCCGGACTTGGTGATTTCGGTGACAGGTTATTTCAGGGTGAATAGTTTTTACGAATTCGAGAAGGTATAAAATGGATCAAAACGGAATATATATAGCCGGCAGTGACGCGAACGCCGGAAAAACCACATTCAGCCTCGGGCTTGTCTCCTGGCTAGAAGAACATCTTGAAGGCGGGGTTTCGTTCATGAAACCTCTGGGACAGAAAACCACCCTTTTGGATGGGGAGTCCGTCGGTGAGGATACTTTCCTCGTGAACACTTCTCTCGGCCTTGAAATACCCCAGAAATACACAGCACCGTTCGCGATGTCATCCGGGATATCCGAGAAATTCCTCGCGGAAGGCCATCCATCTGACATAGAAAAGAAGATAAAAAAAGCGTACAGTTATCTGAAGTCAATATCCGATATTGTGGTTGTTGAGGGAACCGGACATCCCGGTGTAGGCTCCGTTTTCAACCTGTGCAACGCCAGTGTTGCCGGTATTATGAATATTCCGGTACTCATGGTCCTCAACGCGGGGATAGGAAGAACCATAGACAGATTTACACTCTGTCAGAGTCTTTTCCATGACAGGAAGATACCGCTGCTGGGAGTTGTGATAAACAGAGTACGCGAAAACAAAATGGACAAGATCCGGAAGTATCTCGATCCCTGGTTCTCCGAGAGGGGGATACCGGTTTTCGGATATATTCCATATGTGACCTCTTTCGCGAAGCCTTCAATAGGAATGCTGGGACGTGAACTTGGTGTTGAAACTATCATTTCCAGGAAAAAGAACCTGGATATTCCAATTGAGGGTTTTATCGCAGGGTTCGGAAGCAGCTACGAAATCATTTCGGATATTTCAGACAGTCCGGAAGGAGCTCTGCTTCTCAGTTCAAAAAGGCATGAGGTTATTGACGCAATAGTAACCAGAAGGCTTTCAGGCAATCTGGAAAAGGGACCCGGGGCGATAGTACTCTGTGGAAAACCGTCTGAAAATGAATCTTATGTAGTTGATGCCTGCGATAAGCTGGATATTCCACTTTACAGATCCTTGAGAAGCGCCGGGGACTCTGTATCAGTTCTGAACAAGCGGATATTCAAGATCGAGCCTGGCGAATCTGTCAAGATATCCGAGATCGTCAGAACGGTAAAAAGCAATGTGGATATTGGACGGATAATGGAAGCGATTAAATCCTCTGAGGGCGAACAGAAGAAAACACGGGAAAGACCAATGGCTCGTTTGAAGTCGTGGGTATCAAGAATCTTTAACTAGCGATAATCGGGGTCATCAAATGCGATCAAGAGTGGTTCTTATCTCGATATTTCTTCTTGCGCTTGGAGCTACATTTCTTTTCAAGACCCCCCATTCTCCAGATTCAGGTCGCGCATGGCCATTCCAGTGTCATTTCTCCGAGCTTGAACACTTAACCGATTCACTGAACTCAATTCTTGCGGATACACTGGAAATAAGAACCGCCTGCGTTGAAGAGGGCGGAACACTTGGCGCGCTTCTGTATTCAACAGGTATTGAGGGGAACAGGTACCTTAACTGCTGTGAGGTTTTCATAGACAGCCTTGGCTGGACTTCGGTTCACATCGGAGATACTCTGGAAGCGGTTTATTCAAGGGATACCCTTGTAGAAGTCAGGGCAAGGCCCAGAAACGGAAGGGGATACTACTGTATAGAATTCGAAGGAACTTCAGAACCTGTTGACTGGTACTGGGATTCTGAAGATCAATACACAAGATTTCGTTCCGTAATACTTGTTGTGAACAGTTCCGTATGGGAGAGTATCGCCAGAAGCGGAGTCCCCTCAGACCTTACACCTTCGGGGCATATAGTTACACCGCGTGATTCGGTAAGAGAAGTAGCCTATATAAAAGGGCTGGAGAACGAACTCGCGAACAGGCTTTTCGTTTACGACATCGATTTCTATTACGATGTGCAGCCGGGGGACAGCGTCTGGGTGCTTCTCGAGGAGACCCGGTATCCCGGATCTGCAGAAACCGTATTCAGAAGAATTATCGCTGCCAAGTATAACTTCGCGCTGGGCGGAATTACCGAAGCCATACCCTTCTTCCACCAGCCGGATTCACTGGCGCCTGACGGTACAGCGTTAATACTCGATCACTATCACCGTGACGGGGCTTCACTTCGAACGATGTTCCTCAAGATGCCGGTTCCGTTCGGTAGAATAAGCTCTCCCTATTCAAGTTCCAGGATGCATCCTGTTCTTGGATACACGAGAGCTCACCGAGGTATTGATTACGCGGCACCCATGGGTACGGAGATTTACGCTGTTGGAGACGGCGTAATAACCGTCAGGGGTGTGTGCGGAGGTTACGGGAATCTGGTACGGGTAAGGCACGCCAACGGGTACGAGACTGGATACGGTCACATGAGCAGTTATGCTTCAAGCCAGACAATCGGGTCCTATGTAAGACAGGGTGATGTAATAGGTTACATTGGCAGTACAGGTCTTTCGACCGGGCCTCATCTTCATTTTGAGATGAAGAAGAACGGCTCCTATGTGAATCCAGCCACAGAAATACTTCCTCCCGCGAATCCTCTTATTGAGGACGATCTCGATTCGTTCATGATTCAGCTTCCGATCCTGGAGAGTACATGGTCCCGAATGGCAGGAACGGATATACCGGTTTCCCCCGATGAGAATACCAGTATGGACAGCACAGCAGCGGAATGACGGAAGAAGACAGGAATTCTGAGAATATCAGGAACTGGGTAGTTAACGAGTTCTTCTGGGATTCTGTTTTTTCGGACATGCTCTCCAGTCTTGTTTCCAATAGACTTACAACGGTGGGAGGTCTCGGGGGAGCTGCCCGCTCATTTGCCGCTGCGACAGCTCACAGGCTCGCGGGCCCGACTGTTCTTGTTGCACCCTCCGTATCTGACGCGGAGAGCATGAGGGACGATCTTAGAGGAATCCTGCCGGATGTTCTTTATTTTCCGGCTTACGAAACTCTTCCCTTCGAAGGTGAACCCGCACATCCCGGAGTTATATCAGATCGCGTGGAATGTATGGCAGAGCTTAAAGCCGGAAAAAGAAGAAGCATCGTCGTGATGCCTGCATCCGCGCTTATCAAAAAGATACCCGCAAAGGGTAACTTTGCCTGTTTCCGTTTATACAAAGGTATGAGGCTTTCCATCAGGGAGTTGGAGGATTGGCTTTTAGCCGCGGGTTTTATGAAGGAGGGCAGTGTATGGGAACAGGCCCGCTGGGCACGACGGGGTGGAATTGTTGATATAGGCACTTACGGAATGGATAATCCTGTTAGACTGGAGTTCTTTGGCGATGAACTCGAGTCAATACGTTCATTCGACCAGAGATCTCAGAGAAGTATTAGAAATCTTCCTGAATGCCTGCTTCTTCCGGCAAGGGAGGTTATTCTGTCTCCTGACCACTGGAACAGCGCTATGGAGATTGTCCCTGATGAACATCCCCTCAGTGAAAAGCTCTGGACCTCTAACGATTTTCCCGGAATTGAACACTATCTGCCAATATTTCTTGAAGACTGCTGCAGTATTCTTGATTACATACCCGATGATGGAACACTGATTCTATCAGACCCGGATTCAATTGTATCGCATATCGAGGACACCCTGATGTACGATATCAATAGCTTTTCATCTTCGGCCATTCCTTTCAGTTTCAGCAGCCAGTTCTTCGGGAAGAAAGAAATACGCGATAAGCTTGATTCGTGCAGAAGGATAGTCAGATTTGAACCATTCCCGGTAACGGACGTCGATGTCTATTACAGAACACTTCCACAGGTGAGTTTTCATGGCCATAGAAACGAGATGGTTACGCAACTGGGTAAGTGGAATCGGGACGGTTCCAGAGTAGCTGTTCTGTGCGATTCAGCAGCGGAAAAGGGTACTTTCCTGGAACTGATTCCGGAGAGTATCAATCTCGATACCGAAGTTCTTTCGATTTCGGAGGGTTTCGTTATGCCCGACGTGGGGCTGATTGTTCTCGCGGAAAGAAAAATGCTTTCCAACAGGAGAAGGCCCGAGAGGGTAAGAAAATACAGAGGCGGCGAAAGACTGGAGGACTCCGGAGAGATCTCACCCGGAGATCTGGTAGTTCATAAACGCTATGGAATAGGACGTTTTACAGGGCTGGAGAAGGTTGAGACCTTCGGCACTGTGCTTGACTGCCTCGCGATTGAATACAGGGACGGTGACAGGCTTCTTGTCCCAATGAACGAGATAGGTTCTGTACAGAAATTCATGGCTCCCGATAAGATCAGCCCGAAGCTGGATAAAATTGGCGGAGTATCCTGGAATAACAGGGTCGCAAGCGCGAGAAAAAAAGCGAAGGCAATTGCTGGAAGACTAGCAGCGCTTTACGCGGAAAGGAAAGCTATGAGAAGACCTCCCCTGGGAACTCCAGGGCATCATGTTACCGCGCTCGCGAACAGCTTTCCCTACGAAGAAACCCCCGACCAGCTTTCGACAATAAATAAGGTTATGAACGATTTTCAAATGGATTCCCCGATGGACAGGCTGGTTTGCGGTGACGTAGGGTACGGTAAAACCGAAGTTGCCATGAGGGCTGTATTTCGCGCTGTTGACTCCGGTTTTCAGGCGGTTGTGCTTGTCCCAACCACAGTTCTTGCTGAACAGCATTATTTCACATTCAGAGACAGGCTGGCGGAATTTCCGGTCAGAATAGAGATGCTCAACAGGTTCCGTACAAGGCAGGAACAGAGGAAGATAATAGAGGATCTCGCTGTAGGTGATATAGATGTAGTTATAGGAACCCATCGGCTTCTGCAGAAGGATATACGTTTTAACAGGCTGGGCCTGCTTGTGATAGATGAGGAGCACCGTTTCGGAGTCAGGCAGAAGGAGTACCTCAGGGAGCTGAAAAAGAGTGTTGATACGCTTGCGATGACGGCTACTCCCATTCCAAGGTCTCTTCATATGGCATTATCCGGTTTCCGTAATATTTCTATAATCGCCACACCGCCAAGGGACAGATATCCTATTCACACGGAACTTACAGGGTTTAATTCAAGAATTATAGCAAAAGCCGTTAAAAGAGAGCTTGCGAGGGATGGACAGGTGTTCTTCGTACATAACAGGATTAAATCGATTGAAAGAATTCGGGAGAAACTGCAATTTTTATTGCCCGAGGTGAGAATTGCCGTTGGGCATGGGCAGATGAATCCAAAAGAACTTGAGACCGTGATGCATGCTTTCATGGAGGGGCAGTACGATATACTCCTGTGTACATCCATTATAGAATCGGGTCTTGATCTCCCAAGGGTCAATACCATAATAATAGACAATGCGCAGATGTTTGGCCTGGCGGATCTTTATCAGCTGAGAGGAAGAGTGGGGAGGAGCCACCATCAGGCTTACTGTTATCTGGTTGTACCGGAAAACAGCAAGCTTAAACCTGAAGCCAGAAATCGTCTCGATGCCATTCGCAGGTTTACCGAACTGGGTTCAGGATGGAACATAGCGATGAGGGATCTTGAAATCAGGGGAGCCGGTGAGCTGCTTGGAGCATCTCAGCACGGTCAGATGATCTCAATAGGTTATGGGCTTTTCGAGGAGCTTATTAAAGAGGAAGCCAGGCGTCTGAAGGGTCTCGATGCTGCAGATGAGAACGATGTCAGGGTTGAGATTCCAGGCGATTCCTTTATTCCGCAATCCTATATACCTGATGTAACCGAAAGGGTAAGGCTTTACAGGAGCGTATGGAGAGCTTCCAGCGAGAAAGAGATAGACGAATGGATTGAATACCTCTCAGATAGATTCGGTGAACCGGAGGAGTCGGTGCTGAATTGCGCTAAACGGGCAAGAATCGGATATCTTGCAGCAGGGTCCGGCATTGAAGAAGTTGTGATAGGCGGCGCTGAAGCGCGGATCGTCTTTAGACCGGGAATGGAGTTATCCAGCACTGCTCCTGACAGCCTCAAGGTAAGAGTAACGGTGGAGAAGACGGGGAGGATAATTGTAAATGTTAGCTTGAAAGGTCTTACCGACCCGGAAAAGGTGATAAGGACCCTGAGCCTTCTTAGATATTTCAGTCCGGAATAACCCGGAGTTCATCAAGAGAATTCGGATGGTGGTTCAACATGCGTTGCATCCCTTATATTTCTCTGTTCATGAGGCAGACTTTGAGTTTCCGTTCAACCGATGCCGCAGGACAGACGAAAGGAAGAAGTACGTGTCATATACTAGATTAGGGTTTTCAATAATCGTTGTAAATTTGCTGATAGCTCTTTTTACCTCATGCGGAGGCGAAGACAGTTCCAATCTTGCCACAGGTGACAACATTGAAATAACAGATGATGATTTTATGAATGAGTTCAACAGGCTAATACCTGAGGATCAGGTCGCTGTTCTTGAACCGGGGGGAAAACTCAATCTGGTCTCAAGGCTTATAAACAGAGAATTGTTTCTGGCTGAAGCCGAAAGGAATAATTTTGATGGGATTGAGGACTGGTTAGCTGTTTCTGAAGATCTGTGGCTTGCGCGCCGCTTCCTCGAACAGCAAATTGAGAAGATGTACGAGGCCGGTGTGGATACGAACTGGATAGACAGTATGATCTCAATAGATGTTTCAATGTCTGTTGTACTTCTGAGGGACAGTACTTCTGCGGCAATTGTTATGGATGACTGGAAAGAAAACGGCCCATCTGAACCAGATGTTGAGATGGCAATCGCTCCCTGGAGCATTGGAGGTTCGAGCTATTTGAATTTCCAGGGTGACTATTTTAAGCTCTGTATAGGTAATTCTTCCTTTGCTAAGGATGTAATCACATATGAGGGGGAAGGTGTAGTGATGTTACCTTCCTTCGGCGAATGGGCTGTATGCAGGATTGATACGATGCACGTTGATCCGGGGGAATACAGTATTTCACTTACTGCGCAGTATTGCGTATCCGTTCGGATTTCAGAGATAACGGATGTTACTGTACTGTCGAATTCAATCGATGAACTGAACAGGCATATGGTTCTGGAAGGGGGGCAATACTCCTTCAGACCTGGAGAAGATTTCAATCCTGATCTTATTGTTGCACGATATCCCGGGGGCATGGTTACTGCGGGAGAAATTGTTGAAATCGCCGGTCTCATCAGGAGTGAGAATTTCTTCGCTGATGTTCCGGATAATTTCGTTTCCTACGAGATGTCCCGACCTCTTCTTGAACCGGAAAAAGACCTGTGGATCTATGCTGAGAGCATTGCTGAAATCAGGAGACTGGCGGAATGCGCCATGGAAGAGGGTATTATCTGGCCAGCCGAGGAGCTGGAACTTACAATCACAGAGCACGTTTTCAGAGAGAATGTGCTTAAAGCAGCTGCCGAGGTGGATACACTGACCGCCACTGAATTCTATTATGAGAATCAGGATATGTACGATATACCTGAACTCAGATCGATACTTATCGCATACGTACCCTTCGACTGGATGCCTGCTGCAGAAATTGATTCTTTTGATGATCTTGAGAATTATTATGTTCATGCGGATTCTGCCGGTGATATTGTACCTACAGATCCTTGTCCTGTTGAATTGTATGCAAGTTATGGTGAAGCCGTATTTGAAGCGGATTCAGGAGTTTTTACAGGTCCCATTGAATACGGTGAGGACGAGGTGTTTGTATTCTTCGAAGTTGTAGAGATAATTCCGGAGGGTGAAGAAAACCCCATGTTAATCCTGCCTTTCATTATTGAAGACTGCAAGGCAGCAATGGTTACCAGACGACTTGAAAGTTATCTTCTGGAACTCTGGAACACCTACAGTATAGAGATTGACAGCGCGGCTGTGAGAAGTGTAGATCCGTGGGCTTCAAACTACTGACAAATTGTTTATTTTCATTGTTCTAACTAACCAGATTCATGGAGGATGAAATGAGATTCATTACGGGTATGGCGATAACTCTGATATTTCCCGCATTGGCTTTTGCTGAAGTTCTTGCCAGCGTTGACGATAAGACACTGACATGGGAAGATGTCGTAACCATGATCGGCGGGGAGCAGAACGCTCAGTATCTCGGTATAACTTCCGAAGCCGGCGCGATCGAGGTTCTTGAATCCTGGGTGCGGGAGGAAGTGATGGTGCAGGCAGCGGAGAATAGCGGCCTGGAGTCAGATCCGCAGGTCAGAGATGCTATCGAGCAATCCAGAAGGCAGATACTCCTTGAAGCCTACATGACTGATATGGTAGACGGGCTTCAGCCTTCACAGCTTGAGATCGAGAATTACGTGGATGAGTGGCTCAGCACGTACAAGAAGAGTATTCATATAAGACATATCATCGTACAGGACGAGAACCTCGCGAATTCCCTTCTTGCCAGAATTCATGCCGGTTCAGATTTTACCTCGCTTGCTCAGGAATATTCCATAGGACCAAGCGGTGCCGATGGCGGGGATCTGGGCTGGGTCACAAGGGGACAGTCGGGTTATATGACATTCGATGAAGCAGCATTCAGGCTTGAAGATGGTGAGATAAGCGATGTTACGGAAACCGGTGCCGGTTATCACATAATCAAGGCTGTGGAAAGCCAGCTTCTCTCTCCGGAACCTTCAGTTGAAGAGATCAAGCAGGTAGTTACCATTGAACTTACGCAGGTGATGCAGGAGGAAATTATCATGGATGAGGTCGATTCTCTTGAGCTGAACCATGATATAGTGCTTTATCCGGAAAGGCTGATGGAACATTTCTAAACGTAGGAATTACCTTCTAATAGCGATCTGGGTACTTTCCGCTGTTGTGATCATAGCAACCGTTTCCGTTGTTGTTGTCATTAACAGAAGGATGGCTTCAATTAGTTCTGCCGGAGTTGTTGAAGTCAACAACAGTATGGAAAATCAGCAGATAGCGGCAAGTGTGGACAGCTCAGTAATATACATGGAGGATATGACAATAGCCGGTATTACACCCTCACTTCTTGAAGAGTGGATAGAGGACGAGCTTCTGGCTGAACTTGCAGCCGAACTGGGCTATGAGAACGTCAGAAAAAGCAAGCTGCTGCAGGACAGAGCAAGACAGGTTTACCTGAGGGATGAACTGCTTGCGTACACATATGCGAGGATACCATTTCCCGACAACACGGAAGTTTTCCAGTATATGAGTTCCGACAGCCTTGCTTTTATGGTTGAAAGGCACTACTACCAGATAATTGTGGCAAATAAATCCATGGCTGATTCAATACATCAAAAGCTCTTATGGGGAGAGAATTTCCAGATAACAGCCGAAAGGCTTTCAATAGGACAGAAAGCAGGTATAGGAGGCGATCTTGGATTCCTCACAGCCGGAGAATTGATCGCGTACGGTGTACCGGTTGAACAGTCTGTCATCGAAGGCCTGGGCGATGTGATATCCACCAACTACGGATGGCATATATTTCTTGTGGATGAGATAAGGCAGCTTGAGGATACATCAAGGGTCGTAAGAAGCCTTGCTGATGATATCTATAGACAAAGGCTGGCAACCGCGAGGGACAGCCTTCTGGTAATGGCCTCCGCCGAGAAGGATATTTTTCTGGATTCGACTCTGGTGTACGATACATGGCAATACTCAGATCAAAGCACAGACGGAAGTGAGGCAGAATGACTGCACTGCTTGTTTCGATCCTTCTGACATCGTTTGTCTCTATGGAGAAAATCGTTGCTGTTGTTGGCGACAACCCTATTCTGCATTCGGATATCGAGGAAGTAATGATTCAGGCAGGCCTGAATCACAGTGGCAGCTATGAGGTAGATTCGGAAACACCGGAATATCTTGAAGCGCTTGAGATACTGGTTGAGAACCAGCTTGTTGTGAACGCGGGGATTGCCTCGGGATTCTATCCTACCGATGAAGAAACTCAGCTACTTGTTGAAGGTGAGCTTGAGAGTAATCAGGTGGGCATTAATGTCGACCTTGAACATCTCTCAGAAACGCTGGCCGATGACCATGCGGCTCAGATGTTCCTTGGAAGAAAAGTTCAGACATCTTTGCAGAATATGCCCGCGAATTCGGAAACATACCTGGTTTCAAACGCTGAACTTGTTGAAGAAATAATAATGCCCAGGCATATCAGCTGGATTTATCTTCCCATACTGCCCTCCGGACCGGATTTTGATGTTTTCATGGATGAGATGATTCAGCTGCGGGCTAGAATTGCTTCAGGAGAATCTTTCGAGGAACTGGCAATGGAATATTCTGATGATGGATCTGCCATGAATGGTGGGTATCTGGGCACATTCGGCCTTGGGGAAATGACCTTAGCCTTTGAAGACGCGGCGTTTGCCCTTGAAGAGGGAGAGATCAGCGAACCGGTGGTGACTACCTTTGGTATACATATAATCAGGCTGGATGGCAAAAACGAGGACGGCACTATTGAAGCCAGCCATATACTCAGGATTGTTTCCATAGATGGGGACGATATCGACCGCACAGTGGCTAACGCAGACACCTTGCTCAATGACATTCGATCTTCACAACTGTCATTTGAGGATGCGGCCAGACAGTATAGCCGGGACAGGTCAAGCTCCGAAAATGGTGGTGACATGGGAATGGTACCTCTGAAACTCTGGCTGCAGCAGATAGCTGATGTGGTGGAGGATCTCGATATTGGAACCTGTTCGGAGCCTGTTGTTCTGGAAAACACCGGATCCGTTGTTCTTGTCAAGCTTCTCGAAGATACTGGAGAGATCGAGTGGGATTCCTATACCGATTCGGAACTCGATGGCCTTGTTCAGCAGGTTATCTATCAGGATACTTACAACTCCGTGATTGATTCTCTTAGAAGCGAGATTCCGGTGATCTACTATCTGGAAAACACGATCTAATTGAGAATCGATGTTTACCTTAAACTGATGGGTATATTCAAGACCAGATCGGTTGCCGGCAAGGCATGCAAAGGCGGTTATGTAACCACAGGTGATATTGCAGTAAAATCATCCCGTTTTGTTAACAAAGGCGATTTGTTTGAAATTGTGAATCCTGATGGTTCGAAGATTTCGGTTGAAGTGCTTGAGGTTCCACGCGGGAGTCAGGTTTCCAGAAAGGATAGACAGAACTACTTCAGAATAGTCGGAATGGAGGGCTAATGATAATCACCTTCCAGAATGTCAGCAGGTTTTACAGCGAGTGGCCAGCCCTCGAGAATATCAACATTCAGATTGAACAGGGAGAATTCCTGATAATATCAGGACCCAGCGGCGCAGGCAAAACTACTCTTTTCAGACAGATATGGATGGGAGATCTTCCAAGCTCAGGCACGGTTGAGGTAGCCGGATTCAGTTCCGACCGGATAAGAAGAAGTGATCTTCCTCTTCTCAGACGGAAACTTGGTATTGTATTCCAGGATTTCCGGCTTCTTCCGGATAGAACCGTATTCGATAACGTTGCTTTGCCACTTCAGGTTGCCGGGACTTCACCGAAGGCTGCGCGAAGGAGGGTATTCTCCCTTTTGTCAGAGATGGAGCTTAATCACAGAAGAGGTTCGTATCCACATGAGCTTTCCGGCGGAGAGCAGCAGAGAGTGGCCATTGCAAGGGCCATGGTAGCGCATCCTGTAATACTCCTTGCTGACGAACCGACCGGAAACCTTGATCCGGAAGTTTCACGAAGGGTAATTGACCTGCTGATCGAGATAAACAGGTCGGGTACCGCGGTTATTCTTGCCACTCATGATCCGCGGCAGGTGCCCGCCGGAACCGCAAGGTTTCTCTACCTTGACAGGGGACATCTGGCAAATCCCAATTCCTGGGACGGGTACAGACAATTATGATTCATCTTATTAAGAATGTAATTCGCGAGGGGTTGTTGAACATTTGGGGGAAGCTGGGTTCATTTCTGATAACACTCCTTATGG
The DNA here is from genome assembly GCA_021108005.1 of Candidatus Aegiribacteria sp. Classification (NCBI taxonomy): domain Bacteria; kingdom Pseudomonadati; genus Candidatus Aegiribacteria; species Candidatus Aegiribacteria sp. The sequence goes on along the minus strand of JAIORS010000174.1, from coordinate 11,484 downwards.
TAAGCCTGTCTTTCATGGTTTTTGACATTTTTCTGGTAGTATCCTGGAATATGGAAACAGTGCTTCAGAACGAACAGGAAAACGTTGGAATAGAAGTCTTTCTTTCGGATAACATTACCGAAGTTGAAGCGGTTACTCTTGCTGATATCATATCCGAACTGGAGGGTGTGAGATCGGTTTACTACGTATCCCCTTCGGAGGCGGAAGCTGTTTTCAGAGCTGATCTGCCTGAGCAGGCCGACCTTCTTACACTCTTAGGTCCCCAATTCCATCTTCCGGCCTCTATCCAGATCGCTCTTCATCATGATTACAGAACTTCTGAAAAGGTTGGGAGCCTTGCCAGAGCTGTATCCGGGATGGATGGTGTAGAGGATGTGGTTTACGGTAAGGAGTACCTGCCCGGTTTAACGAGCGCGGTAGATATCCTTGGAAAGCTGGTATTGCTCGCCGGGATTGTTCTTGCGGCGAGCCTTTCACTTGTTGTGGCTAACACAGTAAGACTTGCCGTTGCGAAGAGGGCGCTAACAGTTCAAATAATGAGTATAGTAGGAGCACCGGGATGGTTTGTCAGAATGCCGTTCCTTGGTGAGGGACTGATTACAGGTATTGCCGGGTCTACCGGCAGTCTGTTGTTAACAAGGGCAGTTTCCTTGATGTTATCGTCCAGTGTGCCCCATGAATTTTTACCCGGAAAATGGATAATGCTGGTTCTCATTCTGGGAGCTTCCGCAGGTGTTGCCGGAAGCTGGTTAGGTATGAGATCCGGTATTCCAAAACCTCGATCCTGACAGGGAGATAGAATGAAAAAACTGTTGATAATCATGATGATTTTAACCGGTATAGCAATCGCACAGAGTGAATCCAGAACAGATCCCGGACTGACCGGTACAGAAGTGGTTGAAACCACCACCACAACAACAACCACTGAAGGCGGCGCAGCCGCTGAAGAAGCACAGGCCCAGTCATGCATGGGCGGAGGGGGGATCATGAGTTTTCTTCCCATGATCGCCATTATAGCGATATTCTACTTCCTGATGATTCGTCCTCAGCAGAAGCAGGCCAAGATGCTAAAGCAAATGCGCGGTGCACTGAAAAAGGATGACAGGGTAGTAACGAGCGGTGGCATACACGGTGTCATAACTAATCTCAAAGGTGATGATGTTGTTACGGTAAGAATCGCCGACGGAGTCAAGATCGACGTAGACAGAGGCTCTCTTCAGATTGAGACAGCCGGCGAAGAAGTATCTAAATAGCCGTCCCGCGATTTTAGCATTTATGAGAAAGTGAAACATGTCAGTAAGAAAACTTCAGTATTACGGTTCGAAAATACTGAGAAACAAATCCAGGGATATTGACATATCTTCGGAGAAGGATTTTCTTCAATCCCTGCTTTCGGACATGCTCGAGATATTGAGAACGAAAAGAGGTCTCGGTCTCGCAGCCCCGCAGGCGGGAGAAAATGTAAGGGTATTCATACTCAATTCCGAAGAACTCAATTTGAGAGGTCATTCAGTATTCATCAACCCGGAGGTCACGACATCGGGGCCTCTTTGTAAGGATGAGGAGGGATGCCTGAGTATCCCCGATATATTTGAGTTGATCAGAAGACCTTACAAAACAACAGTTACTGCGTGCGATCTTTCCGGAGAGCGTTTCTCTCTTGATCTTGATGATTACGCGGCACGGGCTGTTCAGCACGAGACCGACCACCTTAACGGTATTCTGTTCGTTGATAAGCTCAGCCCCATCAGGAAGCGGCTGATCAGGAAAAAACTGGCGGAGATCAAACGGGAGCACGGTCAGGACAGCAGGATTCTCTGATGAGAATCATTTTTTTCGGGACTTCTTCTTTCGCTCTGCCATGCCTGAAAAAACTGATTGAATCGGAGCATGAAATTCCGTGTGTTGTTTCAAGGCCAGCAAGACCTGCGGGCAGGGGCAAAATATTGCGTCAGCCTCCCGTAAGTAAGTATGCCAATGAGGAGCAGCTTGTAATCCATCAGCCTGAGAAGCTGACCGGGAGTTTTATCGAAAACCTGAGGTCGTTGGAACCGGATGTAATGGTGTCGGCCGCTTACGGTGGCTGGCTTCCGGAGAAACTTCTGGAATTATCTCCGCTTGGCGTGATCAACATCCATCCTTCCCTTCTGCCTGAATACAGGGGAGCCGCCCCTATAGCAAGAGCAATACTCGATGGCAGGGAGGAGACAGGTATCTCGTTCATGCTTACTGACAGCGGATGGGATACGGGACCCGTGATAGCTGTCTACCCGGAAAAAATTCTTTCGGACGACACCTCAGGTTCACTTGAGGAAAGGCTTTCAGTGAAAGCCGCGGAGAAAATTCTATCCGTTATCGATGGGTATTCCGGTGGAAAGCTGATTTACCGGAGCCAGACAGGTGAAGCGATTTACGCCGAGAAAATCACAACAGATGAAACCTGGCTGGATTGGAACATGCCTGCTGAATACCTTGAGAGGAAGGTAAGGGCTTTTCAGCCCTCTCCCGGAGCAAGGACTGCATACTCCGGGAAAACCATGAAGATATCAGCCGCGAAGGTATCTGGATACAGCGCGGATCCCGGTGAGATAGTTATCAGAGACGGCATTTTCCTCGTAGGGTGCGGGGGAGAGGCATCTCTGGAAATCTGCAGGATTCAGCCTGCCTCAAAAAGAGTTATGAGTGTGGATGAATATCTCCGGGGTGCCAGAATGAAAACCGGTGACAGGCTTGGAAGAACTTAAGAAGGCTGGACTACTGTATCATACGGGGCTTCTTCTTTTTTCTATTGCTCCGTCTCTGATTTTATTCCTTCTGCTTCTTTCCGCGGGAGCTGGATCTACGATTTCACTTTTGGCGGGAATTGTCACAATCGCAGCATTCCAGGTTTACGGAACGCTCTATGAAAAAGGAATATCGGGCAATCCGATACTCCTGAGACTGTCCTTCTGGACACTCAAAGCTTTTCAATCGATTCATGCATTTACGCCGCATACTCCGGAGAAGATGGTGGTGGCAATGAACAACCGGAAGGCGTTCTCTGAAAAAGAAAAGGAATACAGCCCGGGAAAAACTTTGATTCTTGTGCCACACTGCCTTCAGAACCACGAATGTCCCATCAGGCTTACCTTCAATCCCGATTCATGCAGAAGATGCGGAAAATGCCCCATCGGGAAACTTCTGGACATTAAAGACCGTTTCGGAACACATTTCGCTATCGCGTCCGGAGGTACTTCAGCAAGAAGGATAGTGGAAAAAACCGGGCCTTCACTTATTGTAGCTGTAGCCTGTCCCGTAGATCTTTCCCTGGGAATTCTGGATGTGCACCCCATAACAACTGTGGGTGTTCTTAACGAATGGCGCAATGGTCCCTGCTTCGACACCTGGGTCAACACAGAAGAACTGGAAGCCGCTTTGGAGATGTTCCTGAACTGAGAGTAACAAAAATGAGACAGGGACCGGGGTGTTACTCCAGTAATTTCTCCAGTTCCCCGAGTGTATCCTTCATTTTTGAAAGGGCATAATTCACCGGTTCGGGAGTTGAAAGGTCCACACCCGTTCCTTTGAGGAGTTCAAGCGGTGGCTTGGATGATCCGCCCTTTAAAAATTCAATGTAATTATCAACTGCCCCGGGTTTGCCGGCAAGAATCATTGAGGAGATGTCGACAGCCGCTGAGAGCCCTGTTGCGTATTTATATACATAGAAGTTGTAATACAGGTGGGGTATTCTTGACCATTCGGTTGCGATGAGATCATCTTCATTGTTCCACGCGAAGCCGTCTCCATGATATAGTTTTACGAGATCGTAGTATGTACCGCTTAGATAATCAGGAGTAAGCGGGTTACCTGATTCAACATGTTCGTGTATCAGTTTTTCATACTCTGCGAACATCGTCTGTCTTATAAGAGTAGACCTGAATTTACTGAGAAGATGATCAAGAAGATAGGTTATCTCTGTATCGTCGTTCATTCTTCTGAGAAGCAGGTCTATAAGCAGCATTTCATTTGTAGTTGACGCTACTTCGGCTACTAATATCTTGTAGTCGGACATGTGATAGGGCTGCGATTTCCTCGAGAGAAGGCTGTGCATTGAGTGTCCGGCTTCATGGGCAAGAGTGAATACACTTTGAAGTGTGCCATTGAAGTTGTGAAGTATGTAAGGATACGAATCGTAAGATCCTCCGGAATATGCTCCTGATCTTTTTCCTTTGTTCTCGTATCTGTCCACCCATCTGTTCTGGAAGCCCTGAGTCAGGGCATCGACATATTCACTGCCAAGGGGAGCAACGGCCTCGAGGGTAAGGTCAACAGCTTCGTCCCAGTTGTAATCCGCCTTGGATTCGGGCACAATGGGAACATTAACATCGTACATATGTGTTGAATCAAGGCCCAGAACATTCTTACGGAGCTGGAAATACCTGTGCAGCACCGGCAGATTATCATGGACTGATTTGATAAGGGAATCGTATACGGAAACATTTACTATATCGTTGAAAAGGGAGGCCTCAAGCGCTGAATTGTACTTCTTCGCTCTTGCTCTGAAGATATCCGATTTAACCTGTCCCTCGATAAGGGCGGCTTTTGTCGCCACATTTCCCTTAACTTCTCCGTAGAAACCAAGGAAAGCATCTTTTCTGACCCTTCTATCCTTTTTCTGAAGAAACGCGCTATAGTTGCCGTTTGTAAGCTTGACGCTCTTCCCGTTCTCATTCTTGATCTCAGGGTACCTTGCCGGCATGTCAACGTTGCTTAGCTTACCGAAGACCGAACTGAAACCACTGACGATTTCGCTGGTCTTTGCGAGAAGTTCTTCTTCTTTCTTCGATAGAGTATGGGATCGGTACCTGAGTATATCCTGAAGCAATGTCCTGTATGGCTTCAGTTCGATTGTCTCCAGCCATGAATTCATTGTATCCTCGGGGATCAGCAGGAGTTCGGGAGTGAAGAAGGAGTGAGCGGCGTTAACTTCAACGAGCCTGCTCATGATTCTGGAAGCCATTCCGCTGTATTTGGAATTTCCCAGGTCTTCGTCCTTCTTCATACTGGCATAGACGAAGAGTTTTTCAATAAGTCTGTGTTGAGAAAGCATTTCTTTAATCGCGGCTTCAAGGGTTCCGGGAGATTCATCGAGTTTGCCGGCCCATTTCATCATATCCTCGCTGAAGATGGCTGTTTTTCTGAAGTCTTTTTCCCATTCGTGATCGGAATCGTAAATAGCTTCCACGTTCCATTTCGCTTCGGATGGGATATCTTCTCTGCTTCTCAGTTTATCCGGCATGTTGTTCCAATCTGTACTGGTTTCTTTCCATGGGTTTCGACATGAATCTGTTGAGGTTAATCATAAATGCGGTATGGGTCCGAAATGGTACCATTTGAATGCTCAAGGCCAGTGAGCTGTTCCAGCTGCATCAGTTCACTCCTAAAAGAATAAGTAGAATGGCGTTCTTGATGAATAGTAACTAATATACATTATATTACGCTGATTTCAATATTCGGATAGAAGATGTTCTTCAAGGTTCAATACACGGTGTGAAATTGCCGGATCATCGGAGAATATTGTGAAACTACCAGGGATTGTGCTTGCAGCCACTTTGTTTGTTTTCTCAAAATGCCGGTATGAATCGAATATACCGAACGATTCCGACAGGGAGATATGTGTTATTTCAGATACATTTGAAACCCATGAAGGTAATATAACAGGACTTGCCTGGGGAGAAGGATTATAATTCCATGACATTCTAACTGTTTCAACAATTTAAACGGAGAAAAAATGCGAGATTGTATCTATGGTATCGATAAAGAAGTACCACTTCTTGATGGCAGGCATGTACGTTACGTCAACCTGGACAACGCTGCCAGTACACCACCACTGGTAAATGTTGTAGATGGCATTAACGCGCTTGCGCCTTACTATTCGAGTGTTCACAGGGGAACCGGCTTCAAATCGAGGCTTTGTACAGAAGCCTACGACAGGGCTCACAAGATAATAGCTGAGTTCGTGGGGGCGGATCTCAGCACGAATACGGTGATTTTTGTAAAAAACGCCACTGAAGCAATCAACAAACTTGCTCACCGCCTGAGATGTTCAGGAGATCACGTTGTTATTACTACGCGCATGGAACACCATTCCAACGACCTGCCCTGGAGACACAATTTCAGAACAGTCCATGTACGGACAACAAGAGACGGGCGGTTAGATGAAGATCATTTCGATTCACTTCTGCGGGAGCATAAAGGGAAAATAGCCCTTGTGGCAATAACCGGAGCCTCCAACGTTACAGGATACATTCAACCGATTCACCACCTTGCAGAGAAGGTTCATAACGCAGGCGCAAGAATTATGATCGATGCAGCACAGCTTGCTCCACACAGGGAAATCGATATGAAACCTGATGACGATCCCGGCCATCTGGATTTCATCGCTATCGCGGGGCATAAGATGTACGCCCCGTATGGAACGGGTGCCCTTATCGGCCCGAGGTCAGAGTTTCTTGACAGTCCACCAGACTATTGCGGCGGAGGTACGGTGCGCATTGTCACTACGGAAGAAATATACTGGGCTGACCTGCCTGACAGAGACGAAGCGGGAAGTCCCAATGTCATGGGAGCCATTGCAATGGCAATAGCCGCTGAGACTCTCATGAAAAAGGGAATGGACAGTATTGCGGAGCATGAGAGAAAATTAACCGCGTACGCTCTTGAAAAACTTGGTTCCATGAACGGTCTTACGGTCTACGGTGAAACAAACCCTTCCAGAGCATCAGAAAAAGTTGGAGTCATTCCATTCAATCTTGACGAGACAGATCATGCTCTTGTTGCCTCGATTGCGGGTTACGAAGGCGGAATAGGCGTAAGAAACGGATGTTTCTGCGCGCATCCATACGTTGTAAGCCTGAGAAACTTAAAAGAAGAAGACCTGGCTTTCAGAAGGAAACACTGTATCGCCGGAGACAGAAGGTATATGCCCGGCATGGTAAGGATGAGCTTCGGATGCTACAGTAACCGCGAAGACATTGACCGCCTGATTGAGGTTCTTGAAATAATAAGGGAAAAGAAGTACAAGGGAACGTACAGTCAGGTACCGGAAACAGGCGAATTCCTGCCTGAGGATTATAAGGATGATTTTACCGGTTATTGGAAGTATCCGGATTCACTCTGACGATGAATCTGCTTCGTCAAATGCACACTTTTTACAGGGTTAAGAGGTTACCAATGAACAAAAGAATACTATCCGTGCTGTTTTCTGTTCTCATTGCATGCGGGTTACTGGTATCCTGCGGTGAGACTCGTGAAGAGCCGCAGGCTGTAGCAGATACAACGGAGGTTGTTGAACACTCCGCCTTCGTGCTTGCGGACAGCGCTTGCGAATCCATCAGCAGCTGTTCGTACAGCTTCAGGGTATACGGGACGGGCTTATATTCGGATATGCCTCACCTGACGGGAAAACTGACAGGTAGATTGTCTGATGAGATGGAAGCCCCACTGCTCAGAGTTGAAATGGGGCAGGATTCAACACCTTACGACAGCATCGGCGCAGAATTGACCATGATAAGAATAACCGGTATCGACTCAGCTTATGCGTACAACCCGAGCGATAGTTATCTTGAAAAGGGTTCCCTGGAAGAGGGAGCTGCCAACCTCATGGGGCCTGCGGCTTACGCATTGCTGAACGAGTACTTCCTCGATAATCCTTTTTCTGATGAGATAGCATCGCAGTCAGTTCCGGAGGAAGGTGTGGATACAGTTGGCTCGGTTGCGTGTCAAACCTACATGATTACCTATCCAGGGGGGCAGAAGGCCAGGTGGTCCTTTGGAATTGATGATCACATTCCCAGACGTGTAGAGCGCATGATGACCGATCGTGAAGGTAATGAATCATCCAGGGTTCTGGAAGTATACGATCTTGATGTCACGCCTGAAATATCTGACACTGTCTTCACTATTACCCCCCACGAGGGCACAAAGGTAGAACTATACAGCGCCTTCCTTACCGTTGGCACAATTGCGCCACTGTGGACTCTCACAGATCGCTATGGAAACACCATATCTCTTGAGGATATGAAAGGCAGTATCGTTTTACTGGATTTCTGGGCAACATGGTGCGCCCCCTGCATAGTCGTAATGCCTGAGATTCAGGCGATATATGAGAAGTATCCGGAGGAGCAGGTACACGTGTTCGGTGTAAATATCTGGGAAAGGGCAGATCCCGGTACATTCATGGATGAAAACGATTTTTCGTACGGTCTTCTTCTTGAAGGTGATGATGTGGCCGCGGATTACAAGGTTTCTGGAATTCCCACACTCTACGTTATCGATAAGGAAGGTAACATAGCTTTCGTTGAAGTGGGAGCGAATCCTGAAATAGGTGAAATGCTGTCTTCTACTGTAGCCAGACTCCTGGAAGCTGAATAAACAACACGAAAAAAACGGGGGCATCGAGCCCCCGTTCATTACTCTCTTATTTAAATATCATAGAACAAGCAGTTTGCGTGATATCTGATATTCTTCGGTCTGAATCAGAAGCAGGTAAGTACCCGTTTCCATCTGCCTGCCATCCGATCCGTTCCATACGATATTATGCTCACCTTCTGTAAGGCAGCCCTCCGAAATCTCAGCGACAAGATGCCCCGCTGTGTCGTAAATGGCAATACTCACATTCCCGGAAGAGGGAAGCGAGAGATTGATGTTAATCGAGCCATAGCATGGGTTCTGAAAGGAGAGTAACGTTCTGCGTTCCGGATCATCGCCTTCAATCCCTGTAATAGTGCCGGTAAGATAATCCATATAAATGCCCATTAGTTCATTCTTGCTGCTGGTTCCATCCCGAAGAGCTCCAAAAACAACAGCCGAATTGATTGTTCTGTAATTGTTCGAAGGGCCACTGTAGCTGACAACTCTGCCCTTTGAATCCTGTGATTCAAACAGGAGAGTTCCTCCGTTCGCTGAGATGATATCCACATAATAATCCGGTCCGGCGTTGTACAGGTAATCAAGAGATAACCCATCGACTATGGTTCCTGAAAGACCCGAGATGTGCTGGACATTTCCGGATGATGCTCCGTCGCCATCGTAGCTGCTGCCAAGCATACCGTACAGGGTAGAGCTATTGTTGCTGTATCCAAAGTCGGCCCCTTCGACATAGAGACCATTTCCGTTGTTAAGGTAGTCAATGAGGATATTTTGCTCAGCCTGAGCAATTGTCGCGTTGTCCCCTCAACACCGGTACCATCCGGTTAGAACGAATACAACATCGTACGAGGAAAGATCGGAGGGAAGTGCGGTATTCGTGGTAAAGGTATGACCATTGCAGGTAAGAGTCTGTTCAATCCAGTAGGAGCAGTCTATACTCCCGCCGTATTCACTGCAGTAGAAAACATCATCATCATCGTAATTCCAGATGAAGGCGTGATCCGCATACAGGGGATGAGCGAACAGAATGAGTGCGCATATAAGGAGAACAGTTCTTATCATATCATTTCTCCGTTCATATTGTATTTCATAGTAATGAAATATGATATTATAAAGACAATCGTCAATGTTCAAATATTGCGGGATCTTGACCTCATGCAATGTATTGACGAATGCAGCCTGGAATCCACATAATTATTCTAAGGGGGTAACAGCAGCATGAGTACACAATTCAGAAAGAACGCATTAATATTTTTCGGAGCGCTGATTTTACGAATGCTACTGGTCGCGATTGAGGTGTTCTTTGACTTCACAGGCATCGCGCTGCATGCTGTTTATGCAATTTCGATATTATCCCTGTTTGTAGTGATCTGGCTTGTAAATCGCCCTCTAGTCGCAAAACACAAAGGTAAAGCACTTCAGCTTGTATCGTGCAGCGCAATAGCTTTACTGCTCACCGGACTATATGTATATCTCACTCTTATTGAAGGTACCTTTTTTAAGTTCCTGATAGCAGGTTCTATGTAACGTACCTGAGCCCTTTAGGGTTTTCTCCTGACAATCGTTCAAGTACACGCATTAGACATCTCCAAGGTTTAAAATCCGAAGCTCTTCAAGACATACCGGAATCCAATAACTCTTGCGTATTAATCATCTGTCCAGCGGCATTCTCATTCGCAGTGAGATGCGCAGGGTGGAGTTAACACGGATTGAGTTAACCCGGTAACATGGATTATCAAGATCTTGCGTTAACCGGTAACCGACTTTACTGAAGCTTCCCTGGAAGAGATCAGATGGATTCTTCCGATTGATCAAATGAGTTTTCGGTTACTATGTTCGAATGTGTTACTCTTATACAGCAGGATGACGGACGGAGCCTTTGTGGTTTAATATGTTAACCCTGTTGTTATAGAAGGGAAATCATGGAACACAAAGAATACAGGAAACTGCATGCGGAATGGTACGAACTTGTCTCTGGCTCAATGGGGAGGAGCAAGGAGATTGACTTCTTGGCTGGAAAGATTGAAGAATTAGGCGAACCAGCACTCGAACTCGGTAGTGGCACAGGCAAGATCCTGATCCCTCTTATTAAAGAAGGCTATGATGTCATTGGAATCGACACATCCGAAGATATGACAGCCAGGTGTCTCGCTGCATGTAAGGCGAAAGATCTGAAAGTGGAAATACATGAGCAATCGATGCTGGAGTTCGACCTTCAGCGCGAGTTCAGTCTGATATTTCTTGATTCGGGGGGACTCAGTCTATTCACCGAGGATCATGATATTCTGGCAACATTCGAGCGAGTCATGGCACATCTGAAGCCGGGAGGTCATTTCATCTATGACTTCGAGCTCGTCCCGGATGAGTATGAGGATAACAACAGATGGACCGGCGATTGGATATGCGGTCCGGATGATGTGGTCATCGCGTGGCGCAAACGAATGAAACATGATCCCGTAACAAATGTGTGGCAGTGGTTGTTTGTCGTTGAGAAGTTCGTTGACGGCCGCTTAGTGGAAACGGAAGCGAACGAGAGGTGGGGACGCGCCTTTACTCTTGAGGAGGCGATACAATACGCCAGGATAGCAGGATTCGAAAATATCAAAGCGACAAACTGGCTGACTGACGATCCCCCTAGCGAAGAATCGGAGCTGATCTCTGTACAATGCAGAAAACCTGTGGGGAAACAGAGTCGAGAATCTGCAAGCATATGCGGGTAGATAAAGGCTTCTATAACAACCGAGCACAGCGGACCGACGCTGCTGACGCTTAGCATTCCTAACAGAAGAACAGGAAAACAGGAATGAAGATAATATCTCTCGGAACCAGTTGGAACGAAAAGAATTTTAGAGAAATGTCCTGGCATGACTGTACTATCCATAGCATGGCGCAAGATCAAGGTGGTGAATACCAGAGCGATCTCCTGCTTCAGAATGCCCATGCTTTCGATGTGGTACCAAGTATGGTACCCCCCCCATAAATTAATTGAATATATCTATTATTATATAATCACGAACTTTCTTTTATTATACTTTCTCAAATTTAACAAGTGACCAGAAGTTGCGTCCGACCCCA
>JAIORS010000173.1 GCA_021108005.1 Candidatus Aegiribacteria sp. | reverse complement strand
GCCAGCCACAAAATTGAAAGCCCCCTTGAAGGGGGCTTTTGCTTTCTAATAACCGAGTACTTACCACTCGTATTCCGTTTTTTCGCGGGAACACGAGGAAGCGAAACAATGAGCCGTTTAGCAGTCCGTGAGCTCTTAATTTGAGAACAGAGTCTTAATATGCCCGAAAGTGTACTGCTCTAAAGATACAGGATTCAATTCCACTTCATAAATGATATCAACTGTATTGTCTCCCACCCAGAAGTTATTTCCATCAAACATAAGAGCTGAAGCATGGAAACTACCTGAAATACCACTCAAATCGTAAGTGTCGACTACAGTGCCGGTAGTTGTTACTTCAACAATACTACGGTTGTTTCCGGTGGTGAAATAGAGGTTGGTACCATCATACGCCATATCTCCAATACCGGAAAACGCAACTGGAAAAGAACTCAGAACTGAACCAGATGTACTGATCTGGTAAATCATACTATTACCGCGACATGACATCCAAAGGTTACTTCCGTCCCAGGTCAGACCAATGTTGTAAGTTCCAGGACAGGTGAAAGTAGAAACATACGTACCTGAAGTTGTGTATTCATAGACGTTTCCGGGAGATGAAGTACCCTGAAGGAACATGCCCCACAAATTCGTTCCATCAAAAGTTGCGCCATTTGCGTTTTTACCTCCCGGTTCACTCGGCTTGAATTGGTTAATCACTGTTCCAGAGGTCGTGATTTCATAAAATCCATCGTAACCTCCGCCAAGTAGCCAGATATTCGTGCCGTCCCAGGCAAGCCCGTTTGTATACTGATCCGGTCCGCTGAAACTCGACAGAACGCTGACATCACCTGCAGTAACCATAACTGAAAAAACAAGAATTACTAGAAATATGCATCTCATAACTCCATCCTCCTTGACTTATGTGAATATTCGATTGTTACAACAATAATATCATATCTCTTTCGCTTGATATTCACCAATAGTCTGGACTGAATTAGTAATTGCCTTGTTACAGGCTCTCGACTACTCAATCGATAGATAGCTACTACCGGCACTTCAGCACAAACAGGATAAAAGACTATTTCCAACTCTCAGACAGGTGGTCAGTCAGCTTGACGAGAGATACTATCTCTTATTTCAGTATTTCACTATCCTGATGATTCTTCGCTCCTGAAAAGATACTCAGAAGAATTCAGCAGAAGTTCCATTGCATTTGACAATACGAAAATTATTGCTTTGACAATACCTATGCTCCCGAAAGGCATACCGGGGAAGGATTGTTCTTCTCCAGGAGATGCGCTGACAGGTTCAGCATTTCAGCTAACGGCTCAAGGCTGATATTCGATAATATCCGTAACGAATGTAGCTGATGAACTGAAACCCATGATTCAGCATGTTCTATGATACAGTAACAAATGAAGAATTCTTCTATCTCAACCTACCCTGTTGTCCATGTAGATGTTGCAGTAAACGTAATCACCTGATGGATCCGGGGCCATATCCATAAGCTCCGGGGAGATTTCGATCTCATCGGACGGAACGAGACCAGGCAAATCTACCACCATGATCCCACTTTCTAATAAGCCTCCGGCAATTCCTACGTACAGGATATCAAGCACGGGTACGTAACAGAGACCTGTTACCTGGTAGGCCAGATCGAGGGAATCGGTAACCGCCAGAGTATTCATGTCCAGAGCGAGTACTCCACCTTCATCGGTTAAGGAAACTTCCCACGATACATACATGGTGTTAGAACCGGGCACTATGCAGATATCGGTAATCATCTCACCAAGGTCTGCAGAGACGATTTCTTCATCGGCGTCCGGATCAATACAAATAAGCCGCGTACCGTCAGAGAAGTAAAGCTCGTTTCCCGTTTCGGAGAAAACGGGATGCATCACTAGATGGCTGAGTGTATCGACAACTTCGCCCTGTTCAACATCGATCACCAGTGTTCCCTGTTCATAGATACCAGCGAAACAAATATAAATCAGATCGGTTCCAGGCCTGAGTGATATATCCATAATACAGGGCCAGTTCACATCGACTGTATCGGTTATCGTCAGAGATGGGATGTCTATGATGAAGAGCTCATCAGAGGAGGTAGCGTAAAGCTCTGTGCCCTGATCGTTCAGGCACAGGTCCATGCAGTGCTTGTAAAGTCCGAAATCAAGGCCACCGCTTATCGAATGGGAAAGACAATCGATCTGTACGATGTTGTCTCCATCGTACGCGGTCACGTAAGCGTACCGGCCGTCCGGAGCAAGTTTTATTTTGCGGTTCAAGGTAGGGTTCAGTTCGATGTTCGCGACGATCGAACCGATGGATGTGTCAATAACAGAAACCCGCGAATACTGAGAGAAAGATGGGCCGGTAGTGGAGTCGGAACAGGCAAAGATGATAAAAATGAGCGATAGTACTATTACCCGAAACATTAATTCTCCTTTCTAACCAGCTGAAATTTCTTTTTCTCCCAGCAGGTCGATGCGTTTCCATTTGCCGGTACGGAATCGGAGGAAGAATACCAGGGCAAAGATCGCTATATACAAACTGGTGAAGAGCCAGAGGGTAACAATTCCTGCGTTGTGAACAGTGTAGAGATAAATTACTCCGGGTATCCAGAGGAACCATGCCAGAAGGCCTGAAGCCCAGACGACGAACTTCGTATCTCCGGCTCCTCTTAGAGCCCCGCTGTACATGAGATTTACCGCATCGAACACACCCCATGCTGCTATGATAGCAAGGAGTTTACCGGCGGTGGATATCAACTCTTCAACAGTACATACGGAATCCGGACTGAAAAACAACCTTGTGTAGAAGCCCGGGAAAAGAACAAAAGTAGCTGCCAGTGGGACAAAGTAGCATAGGGCGAGCAGCAGGGTCCGCCTGACAACCTTCACTGCCATATCATTTCTTCCCATTCCTATACATCTGCCAACGATTACCGTTGTGGCGAACCCGAATCCAAGCAGCGGATTGAATGTTAGATTGTTCACGCTGAAGGCAAGGTTATTTGCTGTGAAATCAACAGCTCCAAGCCTGCCCGCGATGAATATGAAAATTGTAAAACTGGCAACATCCATGAATATCTGAAGACCTGCCGGAAAGCCGAATCTGAGTATCCTCGCGGTAAGCTTCTTCGAGAACCTGAAGTTCTCCCTGGTTCTGTATTCAACGGCGGTTTTTCCGGTGAATGCAGCTATAGTAAGGATCGTTCCGGGAATGAAGGACGAAATGGCTGTTGCTATGGCCGCACCCTTGATTCCCATTTCAGGAAAACCGAGTTTACCGAAAATCAATATGTAATCAAGGAAAATGTTGATTCCCGCTCCGGTTATAACAGCCAGCATCGTAGGAACTGTTTTACCACGACCGTTCCAGAAGGATGACGCAGCCGCTGTGAATACCGGTCCTGCCGCTGAGAACATGAGAATTCGGAAATAGATCTTCTCAAGCACGACTATTTCAGAAGCATGGCCGGACAGGTTGAAAAGAAGGCTTCCGGGTACCGCCAGAGCCGCAAGAACGGGGGCTGACATCATCGTAAGGAACAATCCCTGTGCCAGAGATCTTGAACATCCCTCTTTATCTTCCGCTCCGAAATACTGAGCGATAAACGTACCGGAGTAAGAAACCGTACCGTAGAAAATGCATAACAATGTAAAGCTCAGAATCCCTGCGGGAAGAGAGGCCTGAAGCTCCAGCTGGCTGTGCTGCGCAAGGAACAGCCTGTCGCAGAACATCATTATCGTTCTGCCAGCCATCGCCGCAATTATGGGAAAGGAGACTGC
>JAIORS010000172.1 GCA_021108005.1 Candidatus Aegiribacteria sp. | reverse complement strand
GGGGGGGGGTATTTCGACATAATCATGTATCCTCTCTGTTTTTTATGCGTAACGGTATCTCCGACAACTAGTATGCTGATCTTACAGGTGATCCAGGGATTCCTGTACGATAGCAATTCCTGTCTTATAAGATGATAGCAGGAATAATAGTACACTGTCAACACCAATCGAGAAAGGGCACTCTCACAGAGGCAATTTGAAAGGCGATAGAGGAACGCGTGCCGCCGAAGGCGCTGGAAGTGAACATTCAGACATTCGGGAGAGGAAGGGAACTCTTCGGGAATTAACAGGAAGAATTATAGACAGTTATCGGAACCTATACCTTTTATTGTTTCAAGGACTTCACTCCGGCTAATCGATGTACTCACTGTTCCATTTGCCGCCGGAGGTCAGAAGATCACTGTTCTTTCCGTTTTCTATTTTTCTGAATGCCTCTCCCAGGAAAGAAGCGATGTCGGTTGCGATAAGACTTCGTGCGGAAGAACTCTCTACGGCAATATCCGCTGCCAGACCGTGTGCGTACACACCTAGGATTCCGGCATTGAATGGTTCCATACCCTGGGCCATAAGTGATGAAATTATTCCCGTAAGAACATCGCCGCTGCCGCCGGTTGCAAGCCCGTTGTTACCCGCTGGAATTGTGCAGGAGCCTTTTTCCGGATGGAATATCATGGTCGGCCTGCCTTTGAGCACAACCGTTACTCCCGCCGATTCGGCAAGTTTGGCGGCTGCTCCGGATCTGCTTGCTATATTTGACGGATCGCAGTTCATAAGCCTTGACATCTCTCCGGGATGCGGGGTGATCAGTAATTTCCCTCGATACCTTTCCAGAATTGCAACAGGATTATCAAGGACGTTAAGAGCATCCGCGTCCAGAACCAGCGGAATCGTCCAGTGATTGATTACGTAGTTCACAACTTTCCTGGTTGCCGGATTATCTCCCATTCCCGGGCCGATGGCTGCTGCATGGAAATTCTCAGTATCAGGTATACCCGTAGCATCCCCCGGAAGGAAGTACGACGAAAGCGCTTCTGGAATGCGTCCTGCTATAAGCTGATGGGCGGAAAGAGGTACCGCAAGGGTAACAAGGCCTGCTCCGGAACGCAAGGCACCTAGTGACATCAACTGTGGGGCACCGGGCATTGCCTCCGAACCACCGACAAGCAACAGCTTTCCGAACGTTCCCTTGTGTCCGTCCACAGGTCTTTCGGGAAGAAGCTCGTAAGCGTCTCTAAGACCGGGGATCATGCGGTTTTTCGTCTTATCAACATCTATGCCGATATCAGCTGTGAAAATACTTCCTGAATAGCCGCAGCCCGGAGGGAACAGAAGCCCTGCCTTCGGAGCGGCAAAAGTGACGGTTGCGTCCGCTTTTAATGTAAGGGGATCGGTTTCACCCGTTCTTCCGTTTATACCGGAAGGGGTGTCCACGGCAAGTACTCTGCAGCCATAATTTCTAGCTTTTTCAAGGCATTCAGCGAATATACCCTCGATCTTTCCCTTGAAACCCGTTCCCAGAAGGGCATCGACGATCAGAGAGGGGGAATCAGGTAATCTGTCCATCTCGTCCGGTGGCACAACGATACCGCCATCCTGCACGAATCGGCTCAGATTTGCCTGGCAGTTATGTGAAAGACTCTTCCCCGGAACAGTTGCGAGAACCACATGAGCGTAATACGATTTTTCACGCAGTCTTCTCGCTAAAACCAGTCCGTCACCGCCGTTGTTTCCCGAACCCGCGAATACAATGACCGGTCCTTGGTCGGGGGCAGTCATTTTCATGGCTCTCTCGGCTGCACAAGTTCCAGCTTTCTCCATCAGAACGTCTCCAGGAGTTCCACTCTCAATGGCCCTCCTGTCGTATTGAGCCATTTCCTCAGGTATTACCCAGTATTTCATAACCTTCCCCCTGTTCTTCAAGTAAAACAATTGCTACCGCGGTGGTTTCTGTCCGGGAGACGCTTACAAAAACTTTTCTGCCTCTAAGCAGTTCCCTGGATTTTCCGCTGATAACGGGACTCGGACAGGTATTATCTTCGGGAGGGAGGAGGAAATCGTGCCACCGTACTCCCCCTGTAACCCCTGTTCCCAGAGCCTTGAAAAAAGCCTCCTTTGCCGCGAATCTGGTTGCGAGAAAACCTGTGTCTTCCCGCATGTCCAGTTCGCCGCCATCGAATATCCTTTTCAGAAAAGCTTTACCGCTTCTTTTAAGAGCTTTTTCGACACGCTTGATGCTGACAGAATCAACACCATGAGTTTTTAAAGCAGCTGTCATAAAATCATCTCCTGAAGAGTAATAACCGCTTTATTATATATTATTGATCTCTTGAGGTCAGCAGCAAGTTATTGGAGAAAGATTTTTTCCCGACCATCTTGCGAAAGCGTTACAGTAAAGAGGTGAAAATGCCTCAGGATCTCGTTCAAGAATGGCCGCGGCGGCACGTCCTACCATTAGCGCATTATCCGTGGCATGCTCTTTGTCAGGAAGAAACAGATTCAAGTTACGTTCCGAACATTCCTTTCGCAGAACCTGTCTCAGAAGGCTGTTGGCAGAAACGCCACCCGCTGCAAGAACACTTTGCGCGCCAAGTTTCTCACTCTGGTACATCAGTTTCGATACCAGGATATCCACAATGGTCTTTCTGAACGAAGCCGCGAGGTTACAGCGATCTTCTCCTTTCTCCCAGAGGAGTTTGGCCGCTGTCTTAAGACCGCTGAAACTGAATTCGGGCAGAGACGGATCGGCCAGCGGGGAGGGCAGGCGTACTTTGTCGGGGTCTCCCCTGTCGGCGGCAAGATCAAGAGCAGCGCCCCCCGGGTAGCCGAGACCGGTCAGTTTCGCGGTTTTGTCAAAAGCCTCTCCGGCAGCGTCATCCCTTGTTGAGCCGAGAAGAAGAATCTCCTCCCATGAGTTCATTGTAAAAAGGCTGGTGTGACCACCGGAGACAAGAAGGGCAACGGCTGGAAAGACAACATGTCGATTTCCTCCATAATGAATGTAAAGATGTGCCGCAAGGTGATTTATCCCCAGGAAGACTTTACCGGAAGCCCATGCGGCCGCCTTGGTCCAGGCAAGACCTACAAGTAAAGAGCCTGTCAATCCCGGACCTGCGGTAGCAGCGAAAGCATCGATTTTTTCGAAACTGTTCATCCCTCCGGCATGCAGAACTTCTTTCACAAGCTCCGGAAGTACCTTCATATGATTCCGTGACGCCAGTTCGGGGACGACACCCCCGTGTCGCGAGTGTATTTCCTGGCTGTGGACGCGTTCAGCGATTACACTGCATCCATCGAGCAGTGCAACCGCTGTATCATCGCAGGATGTTTCTACTGCGAGAATTCTCAAAGGGATTACTTGTTCTCTTCGGGGAGAATCCTGACCAGTACGTCTGTACGGATGTCTCCGTAAATTTTAATGGAGACAGAATACTCTCCCGTTTTTTTAAAGTGCTCATCGAGAAGTACCTGTTCAACATCTATATCGAAGCCGGATTCGTTGATAATCTCGCAGATGTTTCTTTCACTGACACTTCCGTAAAGATGTCCGGTGTCATCCGCAGCGGCTGTAATCTCGACAACAAAATCCTTGAGTTTATCCGCGAACTGCCTGGATTCTTCGGATATTCTGACCTGTTCCTTCAAGGCTTTTGTCCTGTAGATTTCGGTCGATTTAACGGCAGCGGGAGTTGCTTTTACCGCGAAATTTCGAGGGAAAAGGTAATTCCTGGCGTATCCATCGGCTACATCCACAACATCCCCCCCCAGGCCGAGGTCTTCCACACTCTTTATAAGTAGTACTTTCATTATGAATTTTTCCTTTCATCCATTCTGTTTAGACGTGTTCTGAAATCAAACCATGTATCAAGGATACCGGCAATCATGAGCAATCCAACGGCAATCGGAGGGAAGATTATTCCCACAAGGATTGCCAGTATAAAGCTCTGGGGATAAATAGACAGTACTTTTCTGCACACAGCCAATCCCACAGCTGAGTAAGGTAGAATCATGAAGATCGAAATATTCACGGCAGCCTGCTGAAGGTACGGGGGAAAACTGCTGCCGGTGAGATTCACCGCCAGGGCCGCTATCAGTATCCAGGCGGGAAGCAGACCCAGCCTCAGGGAATCTTCACGGGGCAGATCCGGCCATACGCCTCTCCTTCTGCTTACAAGCCTGGCTGCAACTGCTGAGGTGATAACACCTGCCACTGCCCACAAAGCCAGAAGGGCCGGCAGTATATAGAGTAACAGGTCCATTACGAAAAGTATTTCAGATGAGCTCATTCCCGCCGAACCGTAGAACTGCATGAGAACCTGAACGTTCTCGCTGGACAGCATGGACTTCTGCAGAAGAAGCAAAGTCCCGAAAATGCAGGCCAGCGCCGTAGCTGCCGCGGCAACTGTCAGAGAGAATCTGAAACTTCTGCCGGACCTTACAAAGGTAACGATGATTCCTGATCCGGTCGCCGCGATAAGAGCACCCGAGAAGTCGGAGATAAGAAAAACCACAAAAAGAGTCGCAAGCGCCATGGGCAGACCGAATTTAGAGTTCCGGGCAACCATCATGACCGACATTATGGTCATTCCAACGAATGGAACCCCCATGAGAACAAGAATTATCCCAACGGCGATGATACCGAAGAATCCATTTCCTGCTCCTCCCGACGTCTTTTGCATCTCAGGTATGCTGCAGGTTTATCTGTAGTGTTCTCTAACGTAGGGAACAAGGGCAAGGAACCGCGCGACCTTGATGGAGTTGGCGACCATTCTCTGGTGTTTGGCGCAGTTGCCTGTAACTCGTCTTGCTACGATTTTTCCTCTGTCCGAAACGTACCTCTGAAGCATCCTTTCGCTCTTGTACGATATTTCCAGATTAGGATTTCCGCAGAAACGGCATTTCTTTTTACGTCCGAATTTGCTGCTCTTCTTTTTCATCCTTTTTTTTGCCACTTAATCGATTCCTCCTGACGGTCTTTATGATCAGGTTCCTAACGCTGTTACGTCGGATGCCTTTACGACCATTCTATGGTGTAATCCTTTTGATCTGTCTTCGTAAGTTCTGCTGACGAGACTGCCCTCGATTAATACGAACATTCCATTTGAAATACTGCGGTCAATTCTTTCCGCCAGGTTTCCCCATGCTTCAATACTGATGACGTAGGTTTTCTTACTTTCTTCCGAGTTCGCGTCACTATATGAAACGCAGTTTTCTACATCGAACCTTATTACGAAAATGCCGTAACTGGACGATTTAAGCTCACTCTTCTTACTTATCCGTCCGGTTATGACGATGTAGTTCAATTCAGGGGTTTCATGAAGGTCAGTCATACTGATTAGAACGGGATATCGTCATCCTGCGCCATTGAATCCGACGCGGAATCGTTCTCGTTACTACTCGAAGCTCTGCTGGATTGTTCCGGAGAGTCATCCGTGTAGGAAGAACTTTGACCACCCTTTTTCTCGAGAAACTGTATTCTCTTGGCGTTTACTTCCAGCCTGCTTCTTTTACTGCCATCCCGGTCTTCCCAGGAACTGTAGATAAGCTCCCCCTCAATCAATACAGGGGAACCCTTTCTGCAGAATTCGCCTACCAGTTCTGCGGTTTTTCTCCATGCTACAACATTAACGTAGCATGTCTTTTCCTGCCATTCCCCACTTCTGTCGCGGTAGCGCTGGTTGTTTGCTATGGACATTTTTGCAAGGTGAGTTCCGTTCTCCAGAATTCTTGTATCCGGGTCACGGACAAGATTCCCGGAGATTATGACCTTATTGATGCTGGGCATTCTCAGATCCATTACTAATCCCCGCTCTCCATATCTTCTTCCGCATTTCCATCATCAAAAGAACCATCGGAGGCAGGTTCTTCGAGGTCAGTTCTAAGGGTAAGATACCTGAGGCAGCTGTCATTGATCTTCAGGGTCTTCTCTATAGCAGCTGTAGTATCACTGCTGCCGGTCCATTTCATAAAATGGTAAATACCCTCGGTCTGTTTCTTGATGGGATAGGCAAGAATGCGGCGGCTCCATTTGTCAGAACCAATGTACGTGCCTCCGTCATCCTTGATGATCTCGACAACACGATCGTGTTCCTTTTCGATTTCAGCTTCGGGGATGCTGGCACTCCAGATTATTACGGTTTCATAGTCTCGCAAATCAAAAACTCCTTCCTGAAACGGTTAAAACGCTATTTAACCCGACCGGAAGGAGTACACTATTTAGAGTACAAACATCGTTTCCGGTCCGGTAACATGCGTTACTTCGGGCTGCGCAACTGTTGCGCAGCAAACGACAGGGCAATCATCGGAAATATTCTTCTCCGGGTCAAGTCCTCAAATCAAAGAACCTTTGAGGATAAGCTCATATTCTCAGTTACCGTAGAGCCTGTTGCTTGCGAATAGCGGGTCGCATGTCACATTAATACCCAGTGTTCTCAGACCACTTTCATCCCCGGACGCAGGCATATGGGTAAGATGGGCTTCGCAGTTTCTCAGTTCGGGAAGCTTCGCCATTCCATCCGCGGCAGGGGCGAAGACGGCGGCGTTAACGCTAAGCGCGACAAGAACTTCCTCAAGATCAAGTCGAAGGGGAAATGATTTCACGGCTCTCTTCAGCTTTCTTATCGATTCAATGGTGGCAGGCGAAAGAAGGTGAATATCTTCACTGATTCCGGCAAGTTTCTTAACAGCGTTGAGAACAACGGCAGCGGACGCGTGCATGAGCTCCGAACTCCTGCCTGTTATTACAGTCCCGTCTTTCAGCATCAGTGCGGCTGCTTTCGTGAAATCTGAATTATCCTTTGATTCATTTGAACAGATATTGCTTCGGGCAGGCTCAACGACCGGCCTGCTTTCAGGAGTCAGACCGTAATCGTTCATGAGGAGTTCAGCTTTTTGAACCGTTTCCCGGTCGGCAAGACCCATGACGTACTCGCAGCTGTACCTGAAATACCTTCTGACAATTTCCTGCTCTGCGGCTTTGCGGACAACAAGATCATCGGTTATTCCGAATCCGGCCCTGTTCACTCCCATATCCGTGGGAGAAGCGTAAGGGGACCTGTCGCCAATAATCTTCTCAAGGATTCTCTTGAGAAGAGGGAAAGCCTCCACATCCCTGTTGTAGTTTATTGATACTTTGCCATAGGCCTCAAGGTGAAAGGGATCCACCAGGTTCACATCGCGAAGGTCAGCAGTTGCCGCTTCGTACGCGGCGTTCACCGGGTGATTTATAGGAATGTTCCATATAGGGAAGGTTTCGAACTTCGCGTATCCGGCGTGTACTCCTCTTTTAAAATCATGGTAGAGCTGTGAAAGACATGTGGCAAGCTTTCCGCTGCCAGGCCCTGGTCCGGTAACAACTACAAGAGGCTTTGAGGGTTCGATGTAATCGTTCCTGCCGTACCCTTCCTCGCTTACGATTAGATCAACATCGGTAGGGTAGCCTTTGGTGTAGTAGTGCCTGAAGACATCGACACCTCTTCTTTTAAGGCGGTTTTCGAAGGAGATGGCGGAGGGCTGCTCTTCGAACCTTGTAATTACCACTCCTCTGAGGTTGATCCCCCTGGATCTGAACCCGTCTATCAGCATAAGGGCATCCGCGTCGTAAGTGATGCCAAAATCACCTCTGATCTTTCTCTTCTCGATATCTCCTGCGTATATGCATAGTATGATCTCAGCCCTGTCACACAGTTTCTCAAGAAGACTGATTTTTACGTTCGGGTCGTAACCTGGAAGAACCCTTGCGGCGTGATGATCGAACATCAGCTTGCCGCCGAACTCCAGATACAGCCTTCCTCTGGAATTTTCCACTCTTGACAGAATCTCCCCGGACTGCTCCTCGAGGTACTTTTCGTTGTCGAACCCTTTGTTCTGCATACTATCTAACCTTTTGATTTATGTAATGTGGTCAGTGCGTATTCCGTTTAATGAGAACTATGGTCATGTCGTCGTCCTGTATGGCTTTACCTGCGTGCAGGACAACCGCTGAGTGTATTAAATTTACAACTTCATTCATGCGAAGCATGCTGTTATCACTGATTATACCAATGGTTCTATCCACACCGAACTGCTCCCCGTTGTTATCTACCTGTTCGAAGATACCATCGGAGATAAGAGCGAAAATATCCCCTTTATCCATGCAGATAGGTTCCGGAGCCTCAAGGGGAATATCCGGCATTATACCAAGTGGCAGAGCCGATGCCGTCAGGATGTCCACTTTCCCGGTTGAACGGTGGTAATGAAGCAGAGGCGCCTGTCCGCAGGCATGGTACCTGATGGTGTTATCCTCAGCGTTCAGCAGACCTATGAAAGACGTAATGAATCGTTCCGCGGTAAGGTCTTCTACAAGCTGGTTATTCGTATGACGGTGTAGACTCACGAGATTGCTCTGTAGACGGAAAGCCATCCTTACCATCGCAAGAAACTGGGTTACGGAAAGCGCGGGGCCGAGCCCATGTCCGGACGCGTCGGCGAGAAGCAGCAGAACGCTTCTATTGTCAAGGCTGATAGCGTCGAAAATGTCACCGCCGGTCTGATCCGCGGGTTCGTTCCAGCCTGACAGATCGTACCCTTCTATTTCGGGCATACTGTCGGGTAGAAGCTCCCTCTGGATTTCTCTGGCAAGGGCCAGGTCATGCTCTATCTTCTGCTTGATAATGTATTCCCGCAACAGTCTGGCCCTCTGAATGGCAACAGCGCACTGGGAAGCCAGAACCTCCGCTACCCTTTCATCTTCCGTGCTGAAGGAACCTTCGGTTTTATTGATAAGCTGAAGGACGCCGACAAGCGAATCGTCCAGTCCAACAAGCGGTACGGACAATATGCATCGGGTCAGGTATCCCATCCTTCTATCGATTTCCGGGTTGAACCCTCCATGGGAATAGGCATCGGGAACGTTAACAATGCTGCATGTACGGGCACATATGCCGGCTATGCCCTGATCGGCCGGAAACCTGATTTCCTCAACCTCAAGACCGGTGCCGACTTCCGCGAATAGTTCATGGTTCTCTTTATCGTAAAGGAAGACAGTTCCGCGCTCTGCCCTTAGAACATCACGGGCAACATCAACGACTTGAACGAGCATATCGTCCAGCTTAATCGGGGTGCTGAGCTGACGTGTGACATCCAGTATCCGCCACAGGATATCAGCGGTGAAATTCAGTTCTTCAGTCAAATTTACCCCTCAATGTACCGGGACTTATCGTGTCAACACTTTAGTATACGCCCTTAAGAGGCAGCTGAAAACCTTCAGTCCTATAGGAACGGTACTTAACTTACCTGATGACCATAACCTGTCTTGAAACGGACCCGTCTTCAGTATCCAGCTTGACGAAGTACACTCCATTGGAAACAGATCTCCCGGGATTCCATTCAACCGAGTGAGTTCCCCCTTCAACCTGTTCGTCGAAAACCGTTTCCACCATTCTTCCGGCGACATCGTAAACAGATATACGAACGCTTCCGCCCGCGGGTACTCCGAACGCCAGAGACGTTGCCGCCGTAACAGGATTAGGCGAGGGATTCCCAAGATGAAGAACAGTACTATTTCCGGACGAACCCTCTATTCCTGTTCCTATCGTAACCCATTTGATGTCGTACCTGTAATTATGAAGATAAGCTCCTGTGTAGACGGTTCCGCTGGAGGGAACGGTAACGTTTATGGTAACCTCTCCCGAGGAGTTGGTTGTTCCCTCTTCGTAGAAAGTCATACCGCCACCGTAGTTGTCAACGCCGTCTGTAAGAGTAACGTTAACGCCTTCTACGGGGGACCCATTATCTGTAACGGTGATGGTTATGTCCTGGTTTCCCGGAAGAATAATCGCGGGTTGGGAGATATTCAATTCTCCCGGCTGTCCCGCGGAATCGAATGTCCAGATATCCATTGCCGGGTCTCCGAACCACATGTAACACCTGGCATTTGTTAGAGCAAGGCCGCCATGCTGGATTATGGTATAGGTTGTGGCTTCCATGATAGCTTCACATACGCGATAAGTTCCCGTATCGTAAAGCGCTATATAAATCTGTTTCATGTAGTCATGATTTGGCTCAGTGTAGGAACTTCTGGTTGCTCCCAGATTGCCGCTGGCTCCGTTCTCGGCCCATTGCCATGCCTCGCTGAGACATGTCGTGCCGTATTGATACATGCCGTTGTTGCAGGCGATATTGAAAACGGGCGGCATATAGCTGTTGGTGAGGGCATAAACGATCGAAGGCACCCAGCCGGGGGACCATTGCCAGGAATAAAAACTGCCATGTCCCCTGTAGCCTACCGTCCCGACACCCCCGTTTATGGCGTCAATAACATCATTTCTTGTACCGCCTTCATCCGGAAAGACTTTAGTGAAAGTAATGTTGCAGAGGCTGTAGGAATAGCCGGCTACCTGATTACAGCACAGAGTATATTTGCCGGGATAATCTTCCTGGTGCGCGGCGAGAACAGTTTCACTTGGAATGATGCCAGGGGTTCTTAGAACACTGAAATCGTAGTCGGCGTAGCCATCGATAATTTTCTCCACCTGGTGTACTATCTGTGCAGAATCGCCCGTTATGCGTCCTACCGATATATCAGGATAATTTCCCGCATCCATAAGAGCGTAGTAATAATCCCCCTCTACACCAGCGTAGGAATATGAAGGCATCTCATCGTGGGTCCCTACAATACAGGCGAAACGCGTTACGCCGCTATGGTAGTTGCTTGAAATGGCACTCTTTATCTGGGTGCACGTGGCAGGGGCCGCCAGGGTTTCCACAATTGTATGCAGGCCGAGGTAATGATGGGTTTCGAAGAGCTCGCTGACCCATTCTACATTATCCTCTGTGCACACGAAAATGTACTCTACTCCGTCATCCCGTGAAACGTCAATCGGATTCGCCGTGATCTCAAATACATCCCAGTTAAGCACATATCTTTCCATTGCCGGAACCATCGAAGGGTTCACCGGGCCGGCCATGTGAGAAGCGGTTCCCTCGAAGTCAATCCTTAAAGTAATGCTGTTTACAACTTCCAGGTTTCCGGTGGAAGGATTGTAACTGAACGGATTTAAAACGAGTCTCGCCACATTCAGTCCCGACCAGGAGCCCTCGTTGTCAATGTTTGCCCATGAAGAGGGATAACTCTCACCGTTCAGGTAGAAATCTTCGCTGATAACGAATTGGAACGATTCGCTGTCCATTTCGGGGGTTTGTCTTGGAAGGATTTCCATGTTAGCGTAAACAGTCGAAGTGACTCCCCCTACAGTAACCACAGCTTCCGTTCCGAATGGAAGGGCGAACATCTCCGTTACTGATGGCAGGTCAGGCAGGCCAACGGGGCCCTGAGAGTAGCAATCCGGAAGTTCAACGCTGTTCCATATTCTGCCACCGGCAGGGGAATCGTACAGATTGAATCCTGGAAGATTCACCTCTACAACCATATGGTAACTGTCCGATTCAAGAACTGTCACCTCAGGAATCTCACCGGCTGAGCCACCGAAGGATTGCCAGCTGGAAACACTTCCGGGTCCGGTCGCGAAGGCAAAAGCGGTAACGATGAAAGCGGAAAAAAGAAATCTCATACAAATCATCTCCATCATGGAAAAGTGATAAAGCGTTTTCCTGAAATCCAATACAGCATGAACCCTAACTGATTTGGGCAGGCAAGGTCAAGCACATAAGAAAAGGCGGGCCGTAACAGCCCGCCAAAGTTCGAAGTTCTGCAGTCAGCCTGCTATCTGATGATCATAGCCTGCCGCGTGAGGGTTCCTCCCTCGGTTGAAAGCCTGACGAAGTAGACGCCACTGGCTATTTCAGCCCCTGGAGCCCACGTCATACTGTGGCTTCCAGATTCGACCGCGCCGTCAAGGATGGTTTCAACCATTCGGCCTGACAAATCGTAGACCGCAAGCTCAACCCTTCCGGATACGGGAACGCTGAACCCGAGGGACGCATTTTCCATAATCGGGTTAGGGTAAGGGCTGTCAAGGGAAAGGATAGATGATGCTCCCTCTGACGCGGCCACACCGGTGCCGATGATTACTTCAGCGATGTCGTAATTGTAGTCATGAAGGAACGCTCCGATATGTACGGTTCCACTTGAAGGAGCTGTGATATTTATGGTTACCTCTCCAAAGGAATTGGTTGTGCCCTCTTCGTAGAAGGTCATGCCGGTTCCGTAATTATCAACTCCGTCGGTAAGGGTAACGTTGGCTCCCGCTACTGCGGAACCGTCATCGGTCACTGTAACCGTAACGTTCGAGTTCCCGGGGGGAATGCTTGCGGGGGGTGATATCTCAAGCACGCCGGGCTCAGAGGCGGTATCGAATGTCCAGATGTCCATTGCGGGATCGCCGAACCAGATGTACATTTTGGCGTTCGAAATACCGATACTGCCCTGATTGTTTATCGTATAGACGGTAGCGGCGTTTATCCCCTCACCGATACGGAAAAGCCCCGTATCGAAGATTTCCTTGTATATCTGCTTGATATAAACGTGGTTTGCTTCTGTATAGGAAGGATCGGTAGCCGCGAGGTTCCCGCTGGATCCGTGAGTGGCCCACTGCCAGGCTTCCGCAAGGCAAGTTCCCCCACCGGTGTAATCACCGCAGTAACATGCGATGTTGAAAACGGGAGGCATGAAAGTATTGGTCAGTGCGGTGATATTGGAATTGTTCCATCCGGGGGACCATGTCCAGGATGTCTGGCTTCCATGGCCTCTGTAGGTAACTGTGCCTATTTCGTTGTTGATACCGGTTGATACCATTGCAGCGGTTCCGCCCTCAGGGGGGAAAACCGTCGTGAAGTCGAAATTGATAAGGCTGTATGAAAACGCAGCGAGTTCATTCATGCAGGCTGTGTACTTGCCGGGATATTGTTCTCCATGGGCGGCAAGTATGCACTCGCTTGGAATGATGCCGGTGGTAGGCGTATCATCGAAGTCGTAATCCATATAACCGCCGATGATCTTTGCTACCTGATTTTCGATCTGAGTCTGGTTACCGGTCAGTCTTCCAACGGCTATCTCGGGGAAATTGTCGCTTCCGATGAAGCAGGCGTACCAGTAATCACTTGTAAATCCGTCCCAGATGTGAGAAGGAAGCTCCGCATTCGTACCGACAATACATGCGAAGCGAGTAACACCAGTATCATAATTATCAGTTATGGCAGTTTTTATGGCACCAGAGGTTGCGGGAGCAGTAAGGGTTTCAACCCTTGTATGAAGCCCCAGATAGTGGTGTGTTTCTATGAGTTCTGAAACCCAGTCCACATTGGTATCGGTACATACAAAGACATACTCAACACCGTCATCGCGGGAACCGTCAAGCGGGTCCGCCGCGAATTTGAATACGTCCCAGTTGATTACGTTCTGTTCCATTGCGGGAACCATCGATGGATTTACCGGATATGCGAATTCTGTCGCGTTTCCTTCAAAATCCACTCTCAGGATGATGCTGCTTGCTGCTTCCAGGTTTCCGGTATAAGGATTGTAGCTGAACGGGTTTACCACGAGTCTCGCTACATTGAGTCCCGACCAGATGCCCTCGTTGTCAATATTTACCCATGAAGAGGGATAATTCTCGTTACTACGGTAAAATTCATCGACGATGACAAAGGGGTAAGGTTCGTGGTCCATGTCAATTTCGGGGGTCTGTCTTGGAAGGATCTCCATGTTACCGTAAACAGCTGAATTTACTTCTTCAACCGTTACAATCGCCTCTGTTCCGAAAGGAAGGGCGAACATCTTTGTTACGGATGGCAGGTCAGGCAGGCCGATTTTTCCCTGTGAGTAAAAATCAGGCAGGTCGATACAGTCCCATATTCTGCCCTCAGCCGGGCTGTCGTAGAGCCAGAAACCCGGGATGGAGATTTCCAGAACCATATGGTTCTGGTCCGATTCAAGAACAGTCACTTCAGATATTTCGCCAGCTGAGCCGCCGAATGACTGCCAGCTGGAAGCATCCCCCACTCCAGAAGCGAAAACCGCAGCCACTGCCAGTAAAAGGATAAAGAAAGATCTTTTCATATTTCGTTCCTCCTTTATAATAGTGAAAATTGGAAATACACATTATTACAATAATACATTATACTTAAAGGTACAATGCACAGAATGTTAGGAAAACCGTTAATCCTGTGCCGGGTTTAAAGCAATAATCGAAAGGAGCTGAATGTGAACAAAATTATGATATTGATGCTCATCTGTGGCATATCAACTGCGGGGGTAAGGTTCGGAGGCAGGATAGGCTATTACAATGGAAACGACCCCAGAACAGGCCAGAGCGCGTCAGGCGCTGTTTTCGGCGGACAACTTAGTTTTCCTCTCCTGAGCCTTGTAGAACTTGAAGTAAGCGGTTCGTACGCCGGAAGCGAGAGCGATATTACGATGGAACAGTATCTGGTGACCTATATCGAAAATGAATACGGCCAGAATTTTCGGGAAGATACCACCGGTCTTTATCAATACCTTGAGAACGAATGGGGATGGTCTCCCGACAGCATCGAAAGCCAGATGCTTGGCGGTTACACGGCTACCTTTCATGATATAGATCTCGGCGCAACCATGAAAATTAGAATACCTATCGGGGCTCTTCCCCTGAAACCGTACATTGGCGCGGGAGGAGGAGCCCATATACTCTTCAGTGACGCTGATGTTCTGCTTCAGGTTATCAACGAAGAAACCGGCGGTTCTGTGAGCATCGATCCTTACGATCATGTGCATCCGGGAATTCATGGCGTTCTGGGAGTTTCCTTCGAACCTCCATTGGTTCCCCTGAGCGTTTTTGCCGAGTACAAGTACACCAAACCCATTTCATCGGATAAAGAGGTAGACGGCATCAGCATGTTCTACGGAGGCGTGAACCTGGGCTTCTGACAGTATAGCCCCGGATAGACGGCGACAGGTGAAGCCGATCAGATTCTGTTTCACCTGTCCTTTCTATTGTCCGATTCCCAGGAGCATTTTATTGTGAATTGGCCTGCCTGAAGCTACCGCTCCACATGAGGCAGGGGACCATTTTCCCCCTTCGTATGCGGATACTTCCCCGCCCGATTCTGTTACAAGAAGATAACCCGCGGCCATATCCCAGGGCTTCAGATGTTCTTCCCAGAAGCCATCCAGCCTCCCGCAGGCTACATATGAGAGATCAAGAGCCGCGGAGCCACCCCTTCGTATTCCCTGAACTCTTCCAAGGAAATACTTGAGGACTTCAAGATCAAGGCCAAGATTATTCTCTTTCCTGTGGTAAGGGAAACCTGTTGCGAACAGGCAGTCCGACATTTTTTCTGTCACGGTAGAGAACACCTGATGCCCGTTCAGCCATGTTCCCGATCCCTTTGAAGCTGAGAAGGTTTCTTTTCTGCCAGGGTCGAATACGCAGCCATGCTCTATTTCACTCCCGTTCCAGTAGGCTATGCTCACGGACCAGACTGGGTGACTGTGGGCGTAGTTATTTGTGCCATCCAGCGGGTCAACGATCCAGAAAGGAGGTTCGGGAAAATCTCCTTCCCAGCTCTCCTCCCCCAGAAAACCGGCTTCCGGTTTTATTTCCTGAAGACGATTTTTCAGGTGCTTCTCCGAGAGCAGATCCGCTTTGGTTACCAGTTCATGATTGTTTTTCTTCGTTACTTCCATATCCCTCCCGGCTGCGTCAAGAAGGATTGATCCGGCCTCATGGGCCGCCCGAATTATATCATCGATCATATTCACATCAGCCTTTCTGAAAGCCTTTCGATAGTATTTCCGCAGGAGAAAGCGGATTATGGGTCAGTCTTGTTTTTTCTCTATTAGTTTGATACTTTAATTAATACTTTCAAACAACGTATTCAGACAGGGGTTAAAATGAAAAGGAAGAATCTTATTTCTCACAGTCTTTCAATCTGGCTTTCCTGGGTTCTCGGTGTTATTGCGATAGTAGCGGGATCCACGATAATTGTCGTGGCATTTACCGCCTGGGGGCCGGTCAGGGGTAGCCTTGTATCAATAGCGGATGGACTTCACAGCGCTAACTCAGCGGTGGAGCTTATAGGGAAAGATTTCGGCACATCATCTTCTCTGGTAAGCGAAGTGAGCAATTCCATAAGAAGCACGAAGGATATAGTCCACGAAACCTGGATAACGGTAAACAACATAAAAGAAACCACGGAGGAGATAAGGGGTCTGGTGCTCATAGTGGGGGAAAGCCTCGAAAACCTGCCCGTTACGATTACTTCGATGATAGGCAGAAATTACTTCTCAGAAGCTGTTTCCAGCCTGAATAACACCTTCTACGCGTCGGGAGAAATGATAAGTCAGATGGAGCATCTTTCCGCCACGCTTGAACCACTTGAGCCGGTTCTTGAAGAAGTTGCCGGCGGGGTAGATTCTCTTGCGGGCGACCTTTTCACCACCGAGGAAGCTTTCAATAGAGCCACACAGCACCTTTCGAAGGCAGCCGGAGCCATCGAGAACGCCGCGGATTCCAGCATTCTTCCTCTGATAATCGCAGGAACGGGTCTTATTCCGCTGCTTGTGGGCTTCTACCTGACAATCCAGGGAGTAGCTCTTCGAAGGTTATATTCAGCCGGTGCTGCTGAAGTGGATAAAACTGACTGAATGTCCAGGAAAACCCGACGGATTCCATTGAGGTATTTTGTTCTTGCGATTCCGCTCACGTTCAATTCGCTGTATGCCGGAAGCCTGGCTCTGTTGCGGCAGGAAAGCCTCGAAATCCCTGTAGCCCGGTACAGGACCGTCAATTTTGTGCTGCCGGAGCATAAATCGGACAGCGCAAGCCTTATTGGGACTGTACAGATATTTCCTGACACAGCATCCGTTGAGTTGATACTGCTTCACGTGGATGACTATCTGAGGTGGCGTAACAACGTAGAACCTGTTGATACCCTGGAGTTCATGTCAGTATCCTCAGGTTCATTTGAATTGGAAGTGCCCGGTCTGGGCAGTTATTCTATTATAGTAAGCAATAGAGGCAACTATCGGCCAGTTACAGTTATCCTTGATCTGGATGTTACCTTTGCCGGCGCGGGAAAAACGGGAGATCCCCTTCCTTCCGCCCTGAGACTAGCTCTCGTTCTGATGATGGCGGGAACGGTAGCGGTGGCAGTGGGAAGCGTGCTGTCAAAATATCTCTACAAACGAAAACATGTTACTTGACGCAAAATAATATCTGAATATACTCATATTCCTACAGGAAAAGGGGGAAATATGCTTATTTCTACGAGAAGCCGGTATGCCCTCAGGGTTCTTGCCCGCATGGCCAGCATGATGGGTAAGGATGACAAACAGCCCATATCTCTTTCGCTGTTATCGGAGCAGGAGCATGTATCTGTGCGTTACCTTGAGCAGATATTCGGTCTTCTCAGGAGAAACGGAATAGTTAAGGGGAAACGTGGGCCGGGAGGAGGGTACGTTCTCGGGTTGCCTCCGGAGAAGATCAATCTTTTCAAAGTTTTTGAAGTTCTTGAAACCAATTTTCTTCCGGCGAGCTGCATGTCCGGAGAAGCGACGTGTTCTCCGGAGAACCTTTTCGGCCAGGAACACTGTTCTCTTGAGGATACATGTGTAACCAGACCGTTGTGGGTGAAACTCAGGAACATGTTCTGTTCCTATATGAGCGAAAAAACTCTGAAAGACCTTATAGAGGGGAACATATAGGAGAAATATCCGATGTGGAAGTATTCAGAAAAACTCATGGATCATTTCATGAATCCAAGGAATTCAGGGCAACTGCCCGATCCGGATGGGCATTCCGAGATTGGTTCTCCCCAGTGTGGCGACGCCATGACCCTTGATATCCGGGTGGATGACGACAATAGAATCGCGGATATAAGGTTCATGACCTTCGGCTGCGCTGGAGCCATTGCCGCGGCCTCCGCCCTGACGGAAATAGCCAGAGGAAAAACGCTGGAGGAAGCTCTTGAGATCACAAACGACCGGATAGTTGAATTCCTCGGCGGAATGCCGGAGGAGAAGTACCACTGCTCCGTAATGGGGCATGAGGCGCTTTCTGCGGCGGTTAGCAATTTCAGACATCGAAGCGATAACGTTGCTGAACATCTCAAAGCCATCATCAGTGAAATGCCTGAAGACCTTGCAGAAGCCGCCGGGAACGGAGGGATTTCGATCACACATGTTCATCCGGAGCGTGTACATGTCAGGCTTGCGGGAGGTGACTCTATATCCGTCATCACTATTCTGGAAAGAGAAATGCGTAAGAGAACGGGAAAAGCAGTGAAAGTGAGCGTCACCGAATGAAAGTATATCTCGACAATAACGCTACCACAAAAGTTGCTCCTGAGGTTCTCGACGCGATGCTTCCATTTCTGACGGAGAGGTTCGGAAACCCATCCAGTTTTCATTCTTTCGGAAGCGATATAATGGAAGATATCGAAAAGGCCAGGAATAAAGTTGCTGAACTCATAGGAGCCGATGCCGAAGAAATTTATTTCACGTCAGGGGGAACCGAAAGCGATAACACAGCTCTGATAGGCGCTGTCGAGATCAATCCTCTGAAACCAGGCTTTGTTACATCCAGGATCGAGCATCCGGCAGTGCTTGAGACAGCGGAACACATTGCTGAAGAGAGACATCTCGTTGCCTTTTCCGAAGTTAACAGTGACGGAACACTGGACATGGATTCTTTTGACAGTTGTATCAGCGAGAAGACCGGTCTGGTTTCAATAATGATGGCCAACAACGAAACCGGCGTTGTAATGCAGGTAGAAGAAGCAGCTCGCAAAGCCCACGAAGCGGGAGCTTTGTTTCATACGGACGCTGTTCAGGCTGTAGGAAAAATAGCCGTGGATGTAAGATCAATCGGAATAGATATGCTCAGCCTCTCCGCTCACAAATTCCATGGACCGAAGGGAGTGGGAGCCCTTTACATCAGGAAAGGGATAAAAATCCCTCCGCTCATGCTTGGGGGCCACCAGGAAAAGGGAATGAGGGCCGGCACTTTCAACGCTCCGGGAATTGCGGGACTCGGAAAAGCAGCAGAACTTGCGGTAGAGCACCTTTCGGAGAAGATCGATGAAACAGGATTACTTCTGGAAAGATTGGAGAAAGGCATACTTGATAACTGTTCCGGAACTGTCATAGCGGGCGCGAACGCAAGGAGGCTTCCCAATACAGCTACAGTGATGTTCGGGGGAGTTGAAAGCGAAGCGATAATGACCATGCTGGACGTAGAAGGTATTTGCGTATCTTCCGGTTCTGCCTGCAGCACCGGAGAAGGAACCCCCAGCTACGTTCTTTCGGCTATGGGGATTGACCCGGTTGATGCCAGCACCGCTATTCGGTTCAGTTTGAGCAGATATACAACCAATAGAGAGATAGATTACGTGATGGAGATTCTTCCTCCAATCATTGAAAGGCTCAGAAGAATATCTCCCTATGCGAAGTAACTTTAAAATCCCGACAAAGTCCAGGATGCTCCCGCTGAAAGTCTGAACGATTCCCCGCCGCTCAATCCCGCTCTCAGGGCTCCGAACAATGAAATACTGTCGAAGATATAAATAACTCCGGAACCACTCAAACCGAGGTCACCGAATGTGTTCCCGTCCATACCGCAAATTATCTGAACATCTTCCGCAACGTAACTGGCTCCTCCAATAGAGAAATTCATGTAATCGATGATACTATTCTCAAACGGGTTCTGACCTCCGTTCAGTACGTACGAAGCGGAGCACTGAAGGCGGAAAAGGCG
Organism: Candidatus Aegiribacteria sp.; assembly: GCA_021108005.1. Classification (NCBI taxonomy): domain Bacteria; kingdom Pseudomonadati; genus Candidatus Aegiribacteria; species Candidatus Aegiribacteria sp. The sequence continues at coordinate 36,805 of JAIORS010000172.1, read as the reverse complement.
GAAGGTTGTGCCTGTTGATATTCCAAAATCAAGCTCTGAACCGCGATCGCGACCCTCTCGGCCCGCAGGAAGCCTGAGGTGTCCATTCAGAACAAGGGATGACCCCCCCCTGGCGGTTTCGTACAGCCAGGCGCAGCCCAGTGTAATATCTCCCAGAAAATGACTTTCATCAGCGGAATCATCGAGATAGAATGGAATCTCTCCTCCAAGTTCAAGCCCTTCCATACAGCCCCAGGTGACATTCAGCGGAAGGATAAGGTAACTGTTGGAAGAACCTTTCATATCCATGTAATCAAAATGTCCCTGGATACGCAGCTCACCCATTTGCAGAAGATCGCTTCCGGGCAGAAAAAGGTACCCGCTGAGCCCCCCCTGTGTTGATGTTCCGTGAGCTGAATCTCCAGTTGAAGTTCCAGCCACTGAAAGAACAAGAACGGTAAGAAATACTTTTATCATGATACTCCCTTTATATTTCAACTTGACTTGACATACGATGAAGAGAATCTTCTTTCTGTCAGAAGTTTGGCAACCTGGATGTACCGGAGGAAAATAATAGAAAATGAAATTGAGTGAAATAGGCCTTATCCTTCTTGCCGTAGCTGCGGTGATCGGATTACTTTCTGTCGTCACAGCCGGGCAGGATGTTGTTGAGAACGATAATGAATTTCCAGAGGAGACCGATCCTCTGATACTTCTGGAACATGACTTTGTAACTATCTGCATCGGGTCGGGTTTAAGAGATGTGCCTTCATCATCGGCGGATACTGTTGTAAGGTCCATGGATCTGTTGGATACGATTTCGTTACATCAGGCTAATCTGCATATAACCAGAACAATTCGCGATCACGGTTTTGATCATGAGGTAACATACCTGGTGCCTGATAAGGGGTTGTCATTTCTTTGTCATACACTTGAGGGAGAGCCTCTTCGATTCGAATTGAATAATACGAGCAGATAAAAAAACAAAGGAATTCACCTTGTTGACACATTCTATTTCAGTCGCTATTCATCAGTTCCCGTAGAATTGTTATATTCCAGCTGATTTGAACTGAATTAGAGAATCACATAACGGCAGGTTATCGGATACCAGCCGTATTTTCTCGGTATGTCAAGATTGACTGACATCTGATGAATGTTCCCGGAGGTTATTACGTATGACTAAGTCCGCCAATTGGCGTAACTGGAGTTCGATTGCTTTATTTGTAGTGTCAATCCTTATGGTTTGGCCGACTTTTCACTGGTATACACTGCCAACCGCTGAAAGAGACCGGGCGGAGGCCAGCGTTCAACCTGAAACAGACAACCCTCATCTAAGGGCGGTACTTGACACCCTGCAGAGCCAGGGCGGAGAAAGCCTGCTGGAGGAATACAGGAACCTTTACCGGACCAGTGAAGGTACAATAAAACTGGGGCTTGATCTCCAGGGCGGAATGTACCTGTCCTACATGGTTGTCCCGACTCCCGGCCTGGATGAGGAAGAAGCTATCGACCAGGCTCTTGAGGTTATAAGGAACAGGATAAATGAGTTTGGTGTTTCAGAACCCTCAATTACCCGTCAGGGCAGCGATAGAATAGTAGTACAGCTGCCGGGAGTTCGTGATCCGGAAAGAGCCAGGGCAATTGTAGAGCGGCAGGCTATGCTGGAGTTCAAACTCGTTGCATACCCTTCGGAGGAACACCCCACCGTATCCAGCGTGCCGGTTCTGAGGCAGGTTGACAACTTCCTGACCGGTAAGGAGGAGGAAGAACCCGCATCAATTGACAGCCTTATTGGCGAGTCCTCCGATACAACAGGAATTGAAGCCACTGAAATTTCTATTCAGGACACAGATTCATCAGTTCAATTCGATTCACCGGAAGGATTTTCTCTTCCTCAACGGGAGACCGAGGGAGAAAATTTAGCGGATGAAATCACTATTCCGGAAATGGAAAGGCCTGGAAGCCTTGCCAGCCTCATCGAGATGGCATCAGAAGACATTTCATATAGCACTGTCGGAATAGCGCCGGGCGACTGGATCGTTTACGTTGGCGACAAAATGGATAGGTTAAATGACGTTATCAATACACCGGCCGTTGACTCGATCATGGCTGAAGCCAATCTCAGATTCGTTTTCGGCAGGTTGGAAGAAACTCCCCAGGGATCACTGAGAGCTCTGTACATACTTCCCCGTGACATGACCCGTGGCTGGGAACGCCAGATCGACGAAGTGAGGGAAGAGTATCTTCTTACGGGAGCGAGTCTTACCGATGTGAGAATCCGTATGGGAAGCGCCCAGTCACTTTCAAACAATCCTTATCTCATTCTGGAATTCGATTCGGACGGAGCCAGGAACTGGGAACAGATTACAGGTAACAATGTAGATAAGCGGGTAGCCATAGTACTTGACGGCACAGTATACTCCGCCGCGACAATTCGCGAGCGGATATCCGGTTCCGGAACCAGGTTGTCCGGAGGGTTCTCAACGGAAGAAGCAAGAGACCTGAGACTTGTTCTGAAAGCCGGTTCACTGCCGGCGGAGCTTGTAATCGCCGAAGAACAGACCATAGGCCCGAGCCTTGGACAGCAGTCCATCAACAACGGCATGCTGGCGGGAATAATCGCGATATGCCTGGTGGCTGCCTTCATTATCATTTATTACGGAACGGGCGGGGTAATAGCAATTCTGGCACTTATCTTCGATATGCTGATTATCATGGGAGTTCTCTGCTTCCCCGGTCCACTGGCTCAGCTGGGAGTCAAGGGTCTTAACGCAACCCTTACTCTACCGGGAATAGCAGGAATCATTCTGACCATAGGCATGGCCGTTGATGCCAGCGTTCTTATTTACGAGAGAATCAGAGAGGAAAAGAGAGCCGGCAAGGGTATAAGGGCAGCCGTGAGGTCAGGATATTCCAGAGCCTTTGTTACCATCCTCGACGCTAACCTCACCACTTTGATTACAGCGCTTGTGCTGTACAAATTCGGAACCGGCCCGATAAAGGGATTTGCCGTTACTCTTTCAATTGGTATTCTGGCCAGTATGTTCTGTTCGCTTGTTTTCTCAAGGGCTGTTATAGAACTTCTCCTCAAGAGCAAGAAGAAAAAAGACCTGAGTTTCGGGAAATTTTCTGTTCTGGGCGACAGACATTTCTCCTTTGTGGAAATGCGGAAGAAGACGTACCTGATTTCTGCCGTAGTGATTCTCATAGGAATGGGAGCATTCTTCATCAACGGTGGCCTTGATCTTTCGATTGACTTTACGGGCGGTCTTGAAACGAACGTAATCAGCAACACCGCCTCAACAACCGGAGAACTGAAGGAAGCGCTCACCGAAGACGGCCTTGGGGATGTGCAGGTTCAGAAACTTATGGATTACCAGGGGGATGGAGCCGCCGCATTCGTTGTACGGACTTCGGAGGTAGACAAGGATATTGTCTATACCGCTCTGGAGGAGAACGGATGCGTTCCAATGGAACTGGAGGCTGATACCGAAGGGCTTTCCTTCATCAAGCAGATCGGTCCCAGGGTGGGAGAAGAACTGAAAGCCAAGGCGCTTAACGCCATTTTCATGGCCATGATATTCATCATCTTCTATGTCTGGTACCGATTCCAGTTCAAGTGGGGAGTAGCGGCGGTGGCCGCCCTGGCACACGATACCATTATAACCATAGGTCTGCTTGCTCTTATCAGGCTTGATATATCACTTACCATTATTGCGGCTATTCTGACGATAGTGGGTTATTCGATAAACGACACCATAGTAGTTTTCGACAGGATCCGTGAGGATAGAAGGCTCAGAAAGGGCAAAACTCTGGCGGAGACGGTGAACATATCAATAAACGAAGTTCTGAGCAGAACTGTGATAACATCTCTTACAACGTTCGTGGCGGCATTCATACTCTTCATAATATCGGGAGGAGTCCTGTCCCGATTCGCGCTTACACTCATGATAGGGATAATTGTAGGGACCTACTCTTCAATATTCATTGCCAGCCCGATACTTGTCGACTGGCACGCGAAGCTCAAGAAGAAGTAGAACTCGGGCACTGAAATACTGAAGTGGAAGCGGAACGGGTTAACGCCCGTTCCGCTCAGCTATGTATGATGTTCTTCTATTGGTACAGGCAAATCTGATTCAATTTCAATAACGGCTTCGGCGCCTCCCAGCTCATCGCTTGAACCGAAGAGCAGTTTCCCTCTGTGCAGGACTATTATTCTTTTGGCGATGGCCAGTCCCAATCCCGTTCCTTTACTTGAGTGACCCTTTGTGAATGGTTCTCCCAGCCTGTCGATAATCCCTGCATCGTAACCCCTGCCGTTATCGGCAACCGAAACCCGGACACTCCCGGAGGAAAGATCATCAGCTATACTCACTACCACCTTAGATTCGGCATGGTTCACCGCGTTACGGATGAGGTTGCCAACTGCCCTGCCGAAAAGGGAGATATCTCCCTTGCAGCTACCTTTGCCGCGAAGCGTGATATCAATTCCATCTCTGGACCAGGACTCAGCTTGAACCATCTCCCTGCAGACCCCTTCAAGGTCAATATGTTCAAGGTTGATATGACTTTCCCTCCTGAGTTTGTTGAAATCCAGAAGTTCCGTTACCAGGTTATCCAGAGAAATGAGATCCTTTTCCATCCTGTCGATCTTGGAGAAGTTCTCCTCCCCTGAATCCTCCCTGATAAGCTCGAGAGCCAGCCTCATCCGGGCCATAGGTGTGCGCAATTCATGGGCAACGATTCCAAGAAGTTCCTGGTGCGATTCGATCAGAGATTTGATCTGTTTCGCCATACTGTTGAAAGTTCTACCAAGATTATCTATGAGATCTCCCTTTTTCTTCACCTGCAGCTTTATTCCAAAACTGCCGGAACCGATTTCAGAGGCAGCCCACTGAAGTTTCGACAGCCTTTTTCGAACAGGCTGGAGAGATACGAAAAGAACCAGCCCCTCCGTAAAAAGGAGTATCAGCACTATCTGCCAGAAGCTTTTCCTCACAAAACCCGCCGGACCTCCCCGGGGACCACCCGACAGGTCTATCCTCCATGGATAATCCCATGGCAGCGCGGGAAGAGTATAAAAACCTTCCTGTGGAGGAATACGGCGAAGGTGTCCTGCGTTGGGATATACAATTATCTCAAGATCCATTGATTCCGCGACAGCGATGATGGAATCCTTTTCGAGCGGATGCGACGCGAGCAGCAAATCCCTGAATTCCTCTACATTTGCCCTGTGGGCGTTTAACTGTGCGGGAATGATTTTCATCATAGCCACTACTGACAGAATCAGTGTCATTACAATGCATATGGCCAGGGGCATGTAAACCTTAAGAAAGAGTTTATGCATCAGTGTTCCTCCGGAATTATCATCAGGTAGCCTATTCCACGGACAGTTTTAATCAATTCCCCGGATGAAGGGTCTTCAAGCTTTCTGCGGAGGCGTGAAATAATTACATCCACGGTTCTGTCAAAGGAATGAAAATCGATTCCCCTCAGTTCCTCAACAAGCTGGCTTCTTTCCTGAACCCTTCCCGCTCTTCTTGCCAGAAGGACAAGCAGATCGAACTCAGTGGTTGTAAGATCAACGGGATTGCCTTTTAACGTAACCTCCCTTGAGGGAACGTTTATATGAAGATTTCCCCGTCGAATGATTTCAGCCTTCGCATCTGCGGAACCCCTTCTTAGAAGAGCTCTGATCCTGGCGAGCAGAACCCTGGGAGTAACCGGTTTACCGACGTAATCGTCCGCTCCGACTTCCAGCCCTACAACGATGTCAGCGTCGTCCTTCATGGCAGTAAGCATGAGAACGGGCCCCCTCCAGGAGGATCTCAGTTCCCTGCAGATATCAAGGCCGCTGGCATCGGGCAGCATCAGGTCTAGTATTACAAGGTCGGGTTTGGTTTCCAGAACGGTTTCAACAACATTGGAACCTTTGTAGAGAAGACTGACTATGAATCCATGTCGCTGAAGGTATTCCCGCAATAGAGACGCAAGGGCCTCATCATCTTCAACAATCAGAAGTTTGTTACTGTTGCGCATAGGATTCCTTTCTGTTGTTGACAAAAACGAAACTACTTCTATTCTATTGTGAATCCGTAAAGATGCCAATTAAGAAAAAAGGACAGTAAAATGCTTACAATGCTTACAATAGTTGCTCTATCCATTACAGGTTCCGAACAGACCGAACCTGTATACGTCCTCGAAGCGCCCGGAGTAGCGTTCGGCTTGCTTCCCGAAGAATTTGATCCTCCTGTTGAAGGAACGCTGACCGATGAAACCGGAGTCATAGCAAGCAGTCCCAACGCAACCGGGGTTGAATATCATCTCCATTACTGGAAGGAAAACCTTGAGCCCGACACCAGGAAGGCTGACTGGCTTGAAGCAAGGTTCCGAAATATCATCTCTCCCGATATCTTACCGTCCCTTCTGATAAGCGATCCTGAATGGATGGAGGGAAGCACCGATTCCCCCCACTGGGAAACCAGTTCTATAGGTCTTGTTACGGTACTGAGTTTCAACGTGATAACTGAACGAGGTAATATTACCGGCAAGGGTAGAGCCTGTGCGATATTTACGGAAGATCACTCGATACTTTTCTACATGATCACTCCGGCCGACGCCTCCACCGATGTGGCAACAGGGTTTGATAATGTAGTTTCACATATGTATCTGGCCGGGGAATAGCTACCTTCTCTTCGAACCTATATCGAAAAGTATCCTGCCCAGTATAAGAACAACTACCGAGTGTAAGATAAGAACTATCGTCTGAATAAGGCCCTGCGGATATATAAGCCCCAGGGTCATTATTCTTCCGACCGGAGGAATAAGGAAGTAGACCAATTCTGGAAGCCTTACGATTGGAAGCCCGGTCAGGAATCCAAGAAGCAGCAATGCTGTGAAGAACATCGAGCCTGCGGTGCCTTTTGTAAGTATGCCCAGAAACGCTCCGATGGATACGGCCCAGACTACAGGGATATAGGATTCCGCGATTATCTGCAGGAGAGGATATCTTCCAGGTTCAGGAAGAGCTGCCGCCACTGCTCCAATTGTCAGTATGAAGATGATTGATACAACCGAGAGCATCGCGAGATAGGGTCCCCAGAACCCGGAGGATCTGCTGACCGGAAGTGACAAGGAATTTCTGAACCATCTGGATTCCCACATTTCCGAAAAGAACATGCAGGACTTGATACCGGCAAAGAGAGTGAGAAGAAGGGAACAGTTCCAAATAGCCAGTACGGTTCTCTGTTCCAGATTGAATATTCCCGTTACGCCGTGGGAGGACAGGAACGCTTCCGCATATACCATGAAAGCAAGCATTGGCGGAATAAGAAGGTATGGACCGATCCACTTCGTTTTAAGAAGAATGCTTATGCTTTCCCTGAAATGGTAGGTGTTCCTGCCTTTCATAATAGGTTCACCACCCTGTCAGCTCTCTTAACCAGAGGAGATTTGCTTTGCACCAGCGCGAGCACGGAAGCATTTTTTTCAAGCAGAGACAATATGATGGAAAGAGCCGAACTGATTGAAATTGACGACATATTTACCAGAGGTTCATCAAGTACGGCTACCAGGGGATCTGTAAGAGCCAGGGGAGCGAGTGAGAGCATCTGGAGTTGAGAGCGGTTCATCTGCTGGGGAACGTATTGAGCAATTTCTGTTAGCTCCATTTCCTTACACCAGTTCTCAATATCCATTCGAACATCCCTTACCGGGACCCCGCGAAGGAGAGCTATTCTGCGTTCAAGTTGGGTTCTGACAGCTAAATCCGGAGCGAAATTGAAATTCTGAAAAACAAAAACAGCTTCCTCTCGGGCTCTCATGGAATCTGGTTTAGCCCCCATAATTCTGATGGAACCCCCGCTTACGGACCTGATACCCGCAATGGATTTGATTAGATTACTCTTACCGCTTCCCGGACAGCCGACGAGAGCTACAAGCTCTCCTTTGCCTGCTTCAATGGAGAGGTAAGATATCCGGGGCGGATCGGAGTAACCGCCAATGGAAATGTACGGAGGCATATGTTCCTTTCAATATTCAGCAGAAACGAATAAATACCCCATGAAAACAATTGCGACCACCCTCATGCTAACTATGCTGATTGCGGGATGTGCTGAAAAGGAAAGATACGCTGAACGTTACCTCGATACAATCGCTCTTGTAATTCACATGGACAGGCCTGCTGAAGTTGCCGGGCTTCTCAGACAGGGAGCCTCTCTCTGTCATGCGATTGAGTATCCCGATCTGTCAGGAATAAGCCGATTATCATTCAACTGCGGATACGAGGATTCCACAGAACTTCTTAAGCAGCTGCCTGACGCTGAAATTCCATTCAGAGTCTCAGCGGGAGCATACAGCGGCTATCCATCAGTTGAGTACTGGCAGGAGGGAATAACCTGGCAGCCCTTGTATAGCTGGACTCTAAGTGAGAAGACCTGCGAATTTGCAGCGACAGTCAAGGTAAGTAACAGTACAGGCAGGGAGTGGTTCTCACAGAACACGATAATGAAGGATAACTCGGGCAATCCTGTCTGTATGGTATCTGATACGCTGATAATCAGGAATGGTGACATGGAGCTGGGATGGTGGAATGCAGCGGGGGAAGTACTCCCTCTTACATTGAGATACGGATGGCCTGTTAATTCTCAGTGGAATCAGCTTGTGCCGTGCATTGTTCCGAATTCGGGCGACCTTCTTGCGGGAACAAGAGAATGGCCCCTCAGAACTGGAGATACGCTTTGGGTTCAGCCGCACAGAGAGATAGAGATAACGGAGACCATTCATCAGAACACAACCGGGTACGAGTGTACCCTCATGATCTATAATCAAACCGGGAAATACACGGAAATCAGAATATCGCATCCGGAGACAACGCCGCGGGGGGCCATCTTTCAGAGGGAGGAAGACTTTCCGTCATTTGTCGGCCTGCAGCCGGGTGATGTGGTAATTCTTGAATACAGAATACTTTACAATCGATCGTCTTGACCTTGGGGCATTTGATTGGTTAGAATAGCCGTCCAACCCTTGTTCTATGTGCGCCCGTAGCTCAATTGGATAGAGCGTCTGGCTACGGACCAGAAGGTTCCGGGTTCGAGTCCTGGCGGGCGTACCAGTTAAGCAGAGAAGGGGGTCGGACTTCACTTGCGACACTTGCAGACTTCTACAAATAGATTCTCCCTGCTGAAGGGGGTAGGACGCCACTTGCGGCACTTACGAAAGAAAATTAAGCTGAACCCGTGTTCTTTCATAGTAAAAGTTCATTGATGTGCTGCATGGAAGTTCTATAGCAAAAGGAGATCGCCGTCGGTCCATGAAAATTTTTCCTTTATCACTGCCCAGGTAACGGTCTCCTTGTTTTCCGAAAGATCGTACCACTGCCATACATACCACTCACCAGTGGAGTCCTGTCGGCATACGAAAACGGAAGAGCCCATGGCCCTGTAATATCCTGCCTGAGCTTGTTCGGTATACACTGTGAGTTCAAATACGCGTTGAAGCGCATATGACTGCCCCGTTGAATCACCCGTCCAGGGAGTCACATGATTACCATCAACTACAAGTTCAATAGAATCTGTAGACTCGAACATGTTCTGGTGGCACAGCTCTTCGAACTCGTATCCCCAGCAGCTGTCCTGTCTGGCAGACTCGCACCACAAGGAACCCACAAGTAATGGATGAAACTCAAAATCTTCCCTGAAGCAGCTCATATAAAGATCAACATCCCTGATATTGTACGAGAACTCAAGATTGTCGATAATCTTCCAGGAGCTATCGACGGGTGACCACGGTGGTCCCTGAGGTGCTTTTCCTACCGGTCCGGTGGTGTCGGTGCAGGCTACCGAAATCAGTATAGCGGATACTGTTGCAGAGATAATGCCAAAGGAGTTTATTCTTTTGCCTCTCATGATATCTATCTTCCTTTCAGCAAGTGCGGATTACAGATGATCCCTTCAAAAAAGACCCTCCGCCGATTCCGCACACTTGTGTCATGCACTTCTGAAAGAATAATAGTCTCAGAGAAAACCTCCCCGGATAGGGTTGAAATACATTAACAGAAACCTCAACCAGTTTAATTACGCTATACAGTTGTCCTTCAGTCAAGATTTGTAGGGATCTATAGCTGATCATTCACAATTTCAGTTGTTTATTCCATAATCGGGGCCCAGTATGGTTACCTCATCATCGTCTTCCGCGGGGGGAGTCGACTTCTTGAGTTCGCGGGTTGAAATCCCCTGTGAATCATTGCTTTCTATAACGCTCTCGGAGAATCCCAAATTACGTATGGTCTCCTTCAATTGCTGAATAAGATATTTATCAATTTTGCTTTTCTTTAAGAAACCGCCCTCCACTTCATGCAGCAGTTTCTTCAGCACCGGTAACTCGTTCGCGTCCCCATATCTCCTGATGACCTGTAACGCCCCGGCGATAAGCTCAGGATCATCGTCAAGCATATCAGAAAGCCCTTTCTTGAGGCATTTTGATATGAATTCTATAACAGCGTGGTGTTTTCCGAGCATACTGAAGGATTCCATAATCTCAGGCCTGATATCTTTGTTCTTCCTGTATGCCTCTGTTATTTTTGGAACGAAAGCAGGATTCAGCATGGCTCGCTTTGTGAGGATATCAAGGGCTATCTCAGCGACTTCACTTTTCTTGTCCATGATCAGGTACATCGAAAGGCTTTCCGCGGTTGTTGCAGATACTTTTGTCAAAGCCAGGAGACATTCGCGCCTGATTCTGTGATCAGGAACTTTACAAAGTTCTGCGAGAATGCTTTCACTTGTGGGAGAGCCAATGTCGCGGAGAACCTGTATCATGTTTCTTGCTTTGTACCAATCTGTTTCCGGGAGTGAATAGACCGCCCCGCTTTTCAGAGAGTTGAAGGATTCTACCGTCTCGGAGAGGTTTCTATGGATAGCTGTTAATCCTCTGTTGCCCATTTTAAGAAGCATGCGAAAAGCCCTGGCTCTGAGCCTCCTGCTATCCTCGTGGAAAATATTGACCAGTTGAGATACAAGATTATCCTGGGGGGCTATCATCGCGAGACGGCGAGCTTCCCTGGAAACAGTTTCGTCCTCTGAAAGGATCTTCTGAACAAGAACCTCCGCAGCGTCTATAGTGTCCATCTTCCTCTTGGCTTCTATCAGAGATCGCTTTCTTGCTGCCTCCAGCTCTGTCCTGGAGAATTGCATTGACTCAAGGTTCAAAAGGATCTTTCCAGCCTCAAGGGCTATTGCCATCATTCCTCTGGAAAGAAGAGCTTCCATCAGTGAAGCGATCAGGATTACCCCTTTGTATAGAACGTCCGGATCCTGTTCCCTTTTAAGGAGCATGGAAATACTATCGATTATCTGTAAAGTCGAGTTTTCCTTTCCGCGCTCTACGGCCAGCAGAGACATATCCTGCAGCTTGCTCACCGCACGGTGTCTTGTGTCCGGATCGGGAGAAGAAAGACTTGTAAGAAGCCTGTCAATGATTTTACGGATGGCTTTCCAGGCCATTCCCCTTTGAATTATGCGGTTTGAAAGAAGGCCCTTTTCAAGGAGAGTTGGATCAAGAGCAATTACAAATCTGGCTATCATCTCCCTTTGTTCTTCCTTATTTTCCTTTGCGGCGGCAAGTACTGATTTCAGGGCGTCACCGATTTTGCTGCCCGGAAAGGAATCTATGCTCTCTCCCCGTTCAAGCCTGTCTATCAGCTCTGAAAAAATAGCGTCCTCAATTGTAACTTCTCCCCGCGCGAGAGTCTGTTCTGAATCTCCATCCTCTGAGATCAACTCGTAATGAAAACGGTTAATGGAAATAGAATCAAGCCCTCTGAGTTCAAGGAGCCTGTCCATACCGCCATGCTCAGAAATGTACACGGGAGGTCTGTTGAAGATCTTGGCGAAGGTCTTTACGTTTTCAGCTGTTACCCCGGGTTCGAAAGTCAGGCTGCTCATTCTTCTTTCAGTAAAGGCCCTGATGAACGCGCTCATCCCGGGGCTTTTTTTTTCCACCCTTATGTCGTTAACCATGACGGTATCACCCATTACTGAAATTGTAACCTGTTCCTTCTCTTTATAGAATTTGGATAGGGTGCTCAGGAAAGATTCCGTTGAAGGATCTATTGAAGGATGACCTGAGGGGAACATCTGAAGAACCTTTATAAGTAGCTCAAGTCTTTTTACGAGATTCTCCGCGTTCCGCTGGGCTACGGCCTGGGACATCTGGCCCGCTCCCATGTGAGCTAAAAGATTACTTCCGGAAGAGTATTTATCAAGTGTTTTAGAACTCAGCGCGAACTGCCATGTACCGGGGGTTTTTTCTATAAAATCAAGCTCGGCAAGAATATCCTTCATGAATTTACGCATTTCTACAGGATAGGAACTGAGTTTTATCCTGAAGGTTGGATCTTCTTTGCCTGCCCCCTTGAGGACGGTAAGCGCGATGTCAGCACCTGAACAGTCAATATCTAAATCGGGATCAAGGAGGTCATCGTCAATTAGCATGAAAATAACCTCGGTAAGCATGGATATCTTGGCAATAACGTATTTGGAGGCTCCTGAAGGAACCTGGTCGAAAAGGTTCCATGCTTCTTCGAGGTTGGTTTTTGTGAACCAGTTTTCCAGCCCCACCCAGTTCCAGTCCGGAATAATTTTTTTCAGGAGAGGTTTGTTAATAAGAGAAATGAAAGTTATGCCAGCTTCCATGCGCTGGGATGAATCCGCCACTATCGACCCCAGGACGGGGCCGATTATCCCCGGTTTGTAGCCGGAGACAAATTTGGCAAGCGCATTGTTACGATCCTCAGGGGTTTCCTGGGAAGAAACTGCAGTTACCAGCCTTGCAGCTATCCTGTCCGGATCACCAGAATTCTTCATGATTCGCTCCTTATACACTGAACATAATCATATACGATAAACAAAACGTATAAAGAAGGTCAACGTTTAAACGAACGATCTAAAACCGGCGATAGAGTCCTATTCCTGTATAGCGGTTATCACGAACGTATAGTTGTTGTTTAATGTCCAGTGAAAATTGCCCTTGTAAAGGTCGTCGATTGCCTGAATCAGCGCCCGGTCTCTGGAAGTAACAGAGAATCCGAGTATCGTTCCTGTCCAGGGGTACCAGGGATTTCCGGGTGATCCCCATTTATCCCAGTCGTACCTCGCGTCGAGTTCAGGTCGAAGGTTATACTCGAAGCCCTCGGGGAGGTAATCCACGAGTTCCGGAACCGGCCTGCCGGGATACTGGTCTCGAGGGTATTCTCCCGAATCGAGATGGTAACTAAAAAGAGCTGTCTGAAACATGCTGAAATCGCTGATGATCCTGGCTGCGTGAGCTTTTAGCGACATAGCGGAGAATTTAGGGATTGCAATAGCGGCGATGATACCGATGATAATTACGACTATCATTAGTTCCACAAGAGTGAAACCGTTCTGTTTTTTCATTCCCGCCCCTCTCCGAAAACCTCTACTGCGAGTTCTTCGCTGACCAGTTCCGCGGGATCATCGGTGGAATAGAAAACCAGAGTAGTATCCTGGGATTGGTAAGTAAGAGTATATAAACCATCAGAATCAAGATCGTATTCCAAACCGTAAGTTTGCATCTCAAGATCGAGTGTATCCGGAAACCCTCCGTTGATCTGCCTGTAGTTTTCCAGTTCAAGAGACAGGAAGAACATACTGGTCCTGGCATTCTCAATCTGTGTTATCACAGGTACTTCGGGATTGTGAAGCTTATGCATTTCATTAAGGGAATTGATGATAACAAGAATCAGTACGATAACTCCGACCGAGATGAATATAAGCTTCCACTTCATGGGCTTTTTTTCTGAGTTTCTCATCGATGTTTCGGAAGAAGCCCTTTCTTTAAGAAATTTGTCTTCAGCACTGCTGAGATCCTCAGCCTCAGTCTTACTGTAATCAACCATCAGATGATCTCCCGTCACATCAAAAAATTGTATTTATCTATCCAATATTATCAACATAATTACATGAACCTGAGTACGCAATCCCGCCTCTTGTCCGGTATGTAGAAAGGGAGAGAAGGATACACTCCCTCTCTCCCCGTAAAGCACAGAAAACGCTATCTGGCGACGATTATGGAACGAGTTTCCAGTAACTCGCCGTTCTGAAGAGTAACAATGTACTGTCCGTTGGGAAGGGGTGTGCCATCACTACCCACTGCCCCCCAGAAACAGTTTCCGTTACTGTTCGGCATAATTGATTCGCGGAACACAACGCGTCCGCTTAGATCAAATATCTTTACCAGTCCGCTGGATTCACCTGTGAATATCCACGCGCCTGCAAGAACAGGATTAGGATAAACGCTTAAACCCTGTACCTGAATTCCATCCGGGCTATCACCTATAGCAACCGGAGGCGCGTATGACGTGTTTCCAGAGAACCATATCTCGTGAGCTGAAGAACGCGCGGCTAAAGAACCATGACCTCCAGCGGAGCCGTCACTGTCAATCTTCGTCCAGGTAAGGTCAAACCCCGGACTTGAAGTTCCGGCCTTCTTGGTCGCTTCGGACGGGAAGAAGTCGTCATGATCCGGGTCGTTGGAAATGCATGCCGGTACCCACGGGAAACCACCTATAACCTTGGTTGCCTGATAGATATCGTAATCACCACTGACCAGCATGTTCTGATAAGCTACGTATAGATTGTTGTACTGATCGACAGCTATGGAGGGGAATTCCTCGTCGCCGATTACACCGCTTACGGTCTCAAAAGGAGACCATACAGCGCCGAGTCTCCAGCTGTAAAGGATGTAATTGAGATAAACCCCGTACATTCCCGGATCCGGTCCGGGAAAGCTGTTTACAACGGCAGGATCAACGCCGGGTGTATATGGACCCGGGTTATCCGGATCACTTGGCAAAAGGTATGTCATCCATGCCACATGAGGAATATCATCTCTGTCAACAGTGAGAGTCGGATATCCATCGCTTCCGTACGCTCCCGAAATAAAAGTTACGTCCTCAAAAGGCATCCAGGATATTCCGGCGTCGGGGCTGAATGTGTAAAGAATATGAGGAGGTGACGAAGTATCATAATCGTCGTTCCATACGACATGAACAACTTCCGAACAGTAAGTGTACTCCGATGGAGCTTCAGGGAAATCGATGATCGTGGCGACGTCCGGCATCTGGCTGTTTGCCTCCAGCGTCATGCTTATGTTCGTGAAAGGGGACCATGAGCCTCCATGATCCGGACTCTGCGAATAGTAGATCTCAGAGAAAGGATCGACATCCTCTTCCTGCCAGACGACATGAAGTATGTTGCCAAGGGAACAGTCTATGTCCGGAACGAGCGAATTATGAGCACTCACATGTAGAGGTGACGCAAGCCTCCAGGCATCGGGAGGGGGAACCAGGGCGTTGGGACTGGAGCAATAGAAGATATCGTATACACTGCCAGGCTCTCCTTCATTGTGCTGCCAGACAACGTGAAGCATGTCGTTGTCATTGGAAACCCCTGCGGAACCATGTTCTATCGCTATTGACGGGTAGCGGTCATCGCCGGGGAGATTGACGATTTTAACGGCAGGAGCCCAGTCAGCGGAAATCGTAGGAGGAGCCGGGATCAGCGTATGCGAGTACCAGATATCGCAGGGTCCGCCCGGAGAGGAATCCGGATTGTCCTGTGTGTGGTAAACAATATGGAAGTAGCCATCGGCATCTCTGACCATGGCCCGGCCGTTGTTGAACCCGGTTGCTTCCCACTCACTGGTCAGATCGGTATCGACCTGATGCATGCTCTGAGCAAGGAGTAAAGCGGGAAAGATCATGAGAAGAGAAAACAAAAATAAACGCATAAAAATACCTCCTGTATATTTCGCATGTACAAATAAATGATACATGCATTTTAGAATACTACCATTATCATTATAAAACTTCCGGCAATTACTGTCCATGGTGAATTTTGCTTATGTAAGTACGATTACCATTTATGAAACAGGAAGTGCAATTCTTATCAGTGCTCTGTACAACATATCGATCAAGTTCAGATCAGAGAAGAAACGGATTTCCAGATTCCGGAGATAGCGATTGAGGATGGCGCTGAAGGGTCGAATGCATTCACCGGAAGCCCCTTTGACATAGATCTGGTGACGGCGGGATCGTAAGGAATTCGCCCCAGTAGAGGGATTTTATCTTCTATGCAGAATTCCTCGATTTCACGGGTCTTATCGGGATTGATATCGCTTCGATTGATGCAGACCGCGGGCGTAATTCCGAAGTGCCTCACCGTTTCAAGAATACGGGTCAGGTCGTGAATAGCCGATACCCCCGGTTCTGTAGATATCACGGCAAGGTCAGCGCCTGCACAGGCCGCAATTACCGGGCAGCCTATACCCGGAGGGCCGTCAACAAGAAGGATAGATTCACCGAGTTCTCCGCACTTTTTGATAGCTGCATTCTTGACGGTAGTAACCAGCTTGCCTGAATTCTCTTCTCCCGCTTTCATCTCTGCGTGGTAAAGGGTACCGTAGACGGATCTGGACACAAACCATGCTCCTGCAGTTGTTCTCTCGCTTGTTATCGCATTTATAGGACACTGGTAAACGCAGGAGTTGCATCCTTCACAACTGATCCTGTCGATCCTGTAGTTTTTTTCCAAAGAACTCGGAGGAATAACCGCACTGAATCTGCAGACATCAGAACATACCCCGCAGTTAGTGCACCTGTCTTTATCTATCTCAGCTTTGTATCCACCAATGAATATGAACTCTTCAGTCTTCTCCGGTTTCAGCAATATCTCGAGATTAGCAGCGTCAACGTCAGCGTCCGCCAGAACAAGTGTATGCTTATCCGCAGCTATATGAGCCAATGCCGCGGTTAGAGACGTCTTTCCCGTCCCGCCCTTTCCGCTGAGGATTACTATTTGTTTAATTGTTGAACCTCTTTCCTGACGGCTGCAAGAATATTCAAGAATACTTCTGTGTATTCGGGAAGGCCTCTAAGGAGAGGAATTCCATTGGAAAGCATCTCCGCGATCCTTCGGTCCATAGGGATACGAGCAAGAATCGGCAGATTCTCGCAGTGACAGTACTTCTCAACATCGCTGTTTCCAATTCCGTCACGGTTTATGATAACCCCTGCGGGGATATTCATCTGGTTGACCACTACATCCACAGCTGCCTTGAGATCATGAAGGCCGAATGGCGTCGGCTCAGTCACGAGAATAACAAAATCACTTCTACTGACAGCTTCCACCACCGGGCAGGATGTACCGGGAGAAGAGTCTATGATGACTGTGGAACTTGCCGATTTAGGGAGATACTCGTTAAGAACGGATGTGATTACCGGAACGGGCATCGCCTGGCCTACATTTAGAATTCCTCTGGCAAAATCAATGGAACCATCCGTTCCTCCTTCTATTCTACCTGTTACATGGGTTATCTCACTGATTGCATCTTCGGGGCATACAAGGGCACAACTGGAGCATCCGTGGCAGAGATCGCGGAAGACAAGCACCTTTTCCCCCGCGACTGCGATAGCGTTCCATACGCAAACCTCGGCACATCTACCGCAAAAATTGCATTTATCAAGATCGACTTCAGGAACCAGTACGCCGGTATCCTTCCCGGAAGTATAGTCTATATCGAGGAATAAACCGGAGTTAGGTTCCTCAACATCGCAGTCAAGGAGCAGTGGTTTTTCTGAGGATTTCGGAGTGGCGGCAATGGCAAGACTTACAGCTACCGTTGTCTTGCCGGTGCCACCTTTACCGCTTGCCACAGCAATAATCATATCAGTGATTTACTCGCGGGTCATTCTAGTCCCGCACCTGGAACAGGTAAGGCTGTTACACGGAGTACCAACCTGATGCTGCTGTTTGTTTCCACATTTGGGACAGACGCAGTTACCGCCAGGTCCCGCAGCGTCTGGTCCCCCGCCGCGGCCTCTGCCGCCTGAGGGATTCCTTCCCTGTCCTCTTCCTCCTCCTATGTACATGAATCTGTCCTCCTAACCAACTATTTTTACCTTTTGTCAGGCAGTTTGACGATTATCTCATCAAGCTTTTCAAGTAGGGCTGCCGCCTCTTCCCTCAGGCGCCCGACAGGTTCCTTTTCGTAGCTTGAATCGTCATGGGCATGTTCAATGCTCTCGCGGCAGGGAGAGGCTCCGGGTAGATTGTCTGCCATGTAATTGTCAATAGAACCTTTTACAGTACCGGCAGCTCCGGTTGAGCATTTTATTCCGAAGCTGTCGAAGATGGATATAGCTCTTCCCCCCATGCCTCCGGCAAGCATTACGTTGGCGCCAAGCTTTTTAATAAAGGATGGGACCTGTCCTGGTGAATGTGCGCTGAAGTATGGGTTATCCACAGATTCTACATTGACGATACTGTTTCCTTCGATATCCACTATTGTGAAGTACGGGCATCTTCCGAAATGATGGCTTACGGAACTGTCAAGTTTTTTGCTGCTGTCCGATGATACGACGATTCTCATGAGGATTGTTCCTCCATGATTCTATCAAGCTGCTTCAGAATATCAGCGACCTGGCCTCTCAAATCCCTGAGCCTGGCAGACAACATTTCAAGGTCATCTTTTTCTCCGGTGGCGCTTTCCGAACGGTTGGCCGAGCTTCCTGCCATCCCCGCATGGGAACCCGCATTCGCTGCTCCCATCATTTTGAGGTCACCACCATTGAAAGCCTCTATTGTCTCCCGTGCAGTTCCGTCTTTGGCTATGTAGCAGGATACGGAACCCGCAGAGAGGACTTCGTAGGCGTTGGGACCGACATTCGAAGATATCACCGCGTCGGGATTCTTTTTCAGAATGAACTGTGCCGCCTGTATTCCGGCTCCGCCGCTTTGAGTTACCGCGGGGTTCTCGAAGCTCTCGAAGGAGAAGTCCTCAGTATTCACAAGAAGGTAGAACTTCGCCCTGCCGAACACCGGGCTGATTACGGAATCAACATCACTTCCGGTTGAACTCACAATTACTTTCATCGATTATTCCTTTTCTGTTTTTCTTTTCAGAAGCTGATTCACACGGTAAGCGATCTGTTCGATAGTGTCCGCCACAAACTGAACCTGACTTTTCAGCGATTCTGTTTCTGTTGGCTCCTGATTGTACATGGGACCGTCATACTGTGGATATCTGCGCCATTGAGGGAAACCTGTCTCGTAGTATCTGTTCCTGAAGCCTCTGCCTCCGCCGCCTCTTCCGAAAAAACCGTATCCGCCTCCGCGGCCCGGAGCGGTTGCGTATCCGTTTGCCGGATATCCGGCGCACCTTCCCATCGCTCTTCCTGTCAGGGGTCCTTCTCCCCTGGGTCCGGTTCCATCTCCTGCCGGCATGATTACTCCTTTCCTTTAATGGTTTTCCTGCCGTTACTGTGATGCAGTTCCATATGATTCCGGTATTCACTGAAGAAGCGGTGCAGTATTCTGTCGGTTTTCTCAAGATCGCTCACCCACATCTGGAGGTATCCGTCACCCGCCGGCGAGAGAGAGTAAACCCTTCTTGCCGGACCGGAGTCACCTTCGGCCCATCTGGAAGTCGCGAAACCTTTTTCCTCAAGGCTTCTGAGTATACGGTATATGGTACTTGAATCCGCGGGGTTTTCGCTGAATCCGAAGCGTTCAAGGTTATCAAGTAACTCGTAGCCGTGGGATTCTCCCCCATGGAGCAGCAGAAGAAGGCATGGTTCAAGGAACCTTGTTATTCCTCTCCTACAGCGATTCTGCGCTCTTCTTCGTCCAGGCAAGGTGTCTCCTTCATCTATATGCAACCTGCACCTAGATGATAGTAACAAATACTAATTTGTCAAGAGCAATCCCGCGAAGATGAGGACTGGGAACTTCTCATAGTATTCTTATGTTAGCAGTAAAGGCTTTATATTGCGCGGAACAAACGTATTAGTTAAGACACATTGAGTTGTAGGAAAGCTTTTTTCGCTTATATTGCATTGTATATTAATTATCCGGGAGAACGTTAATGCTGCCAGACAAAAACACAGACAGCATGGCTGAAACAAATGTCCTTGCTGAACTTAAAAATGATCTGAGGCTGAGCAGGTCAACCCTCAGGGCGATATTGCAGATCACAGAGAACATCATAGTTGTTTTGAACAAAAGTGGAACAATTGTCGAAGCCAGCAGCCAGGTTGAGAAGGTTTTTGGGATTTCTCTCAAAGATGCCATTGGAAAAGTATCATGGGAGAAATTCATCGCGGATGAAGATATAGACCGACTTAGAGGCTATTTCTTGGATAGGGCCAGCGGAACGGGCAACCCTCCTTCTACGTATACTCTCAGAGTTAAGATTTCCGTGGATGAATCACGTTTCATGCGAGCCAACGTGGGTTTTATCCCCGGAACAGAGGAAAGGGTTGTCATACTCAAGGATATGTCGGAAGTTGTTCAGGAAAAGCAGAAAACCGCTGAAAGTGAAGAAAGATACCGCAAGGTTGTCGAGAACACAGAGGATGGAATACTTATATGCAGTGAAAACCGGATACTTTTCGCGAACAGAAGTTTCTGCATAATGACAAGTATTGAAAGAGAACGGATTTACAATTTCTCTCCCATGCATTTTTTTCATGAAACGGACAGAAACAAAATTGAATCCCTTTTCCTGAAGCCCGGTAACAAAAAACAGGGAACGCTGGTATTTGAAACTGAAATTAGAAAAAAGAAAGGTTATTTGCCCGTAGAACTTTCATCCACGCCCATGATCTATCGTGATACCGAGGTAATACTGATTTCAATAAGGGATCTGACGCAGCGTAAAGAAACGGAGAAGAAACTCAAGGAAAGTCACAGTCTAATGAAGGCCATTGTTGATAATTTTCCCATTGGCATATCCGTGCATGACAGAAACGGTACACTGCTTATGGCCAATGCTTCATGGCGCACTATTTGGAACAAGAATCTGGAAGATCAGAAGGAAAAAATGATTCCCCGCAGTGAACTCCACATGGATGAGAAAGATTCCTATCTTGGAGAGTACCTTGATGATGTGAAGTCTATCTACGAAAATGGCGGGGAGCTTTTCATCCCGAAACTGAAATTACCCAATCATTCCCCCGGAGGAACCGAGTTTATCTCCCATTACTTCTATGCGCTTATTGATGACAAAGGAAAAGTAGATAAAGTGGTTATTCTCACTCAGGATCTAACGGAATCATCGAGAACAAGGGTTGAACTTGAAGAGACCAGAGATCAGTACAGGGAACTCTATGGAAACATACCTGTGGCGGTATACAAAACAACAATGGAGTCCGGAGGAAAAATCGTATCCGCCAATCAGGAAATGTACAGAATGTTCTATGGAGAGGAAAAGGGAGATTTCAGTAACGTAACAGTGAAAGATCTTTACGTTAATCCGTCACGAAGAAAAGATCTTAAGGAAATACTTGCTGAAAACGATGAAGTGCATTGTTTCGAAGCCAAACTGAAAAAACTCGACGGCTCTACCTTTCTGGCCTCAATTTCGGCTAAAAAGGTTATCGGAAGAATCGAAGAAGAGGAATATATAGAGGGAATAATTCGGGATATTACAGATCAGCGCCGTATAGAAGAAGAGCTTCAAAGGGTCGAACACCTGGAGCTGATAGGAACCCTTGCCGGAGGAATAGCGCACGATTTTAACAATCTGCTCATGGCAATTCAGGGTAACGTATCTCTTGCGCAGACAGAAAAAGATCCATCGAAACTCAGCATGTACCTGAATCAGGCAGATATTTCCATCGAAGAAGCCACTGTTCTTACCAGTCAGTTTCTTACATTCGCTAAAGGAGGAGTTCCTGTTAAGAAGTCAGTGGACATAGAATCATTTATAAAAGAAACGGTTCTTTTCTCCCTGAGAGGTTCTGACGTAGAAGCGGTTTTCGAATTTGGGGATAACATTGAAAAAGTAAAAGCCGACAGGGAACAGATTGCCCAGGTGATTCGTAACATGATATTGAATTCCATACAGGCTATGACAGGCAGCGGCGAGATTACAGTGAGCTGCAGCAATACCGAGATCAATGCTGATTCCAACATTCATCTCAAATTTGGTGATTATGTGAAAATCTCCATAAAGGACACGGGAAAAGGTATACCTCCCGATGATCTGAAGAAAATATTCAACCCGTATTTTACCTCTAAACCGTACGGGTCAGGTCTGGGGCTTTCGACCAGCTATTCCATAGTAACAAGGCATTCCGGAACAATAAAAGTTTTCTCGGAAGAAGGCAGGGGAACGGAATTAGTGATTTACCTTCCAGCCCGGGAACACGAGATGAAAGATAATGTGCCGGAAAAGGAAACCGATCCCGTAGAAGAAATTGAATCGGCGCATATACTGATAATGGACGATGACCAGAAAGTCAGGCAGGTTCTTTCGGGTATGCTGAAGGTTCTGGGGCACAAAGTTACCGAGTCTGCTGATGGGGCCGAAGCAATAGAACTCTACAAAGAGAAATTATCCTCGGGGGAACCCTTTGATGCCGTTATAATGGATCTTACCATCCCCGGTGGAATGGGAGGAGAGGCTGCCATTAAAGTACTAAAAAAAATCGATCCGGATGTGAAGGCAATTGTTTCCAGCGGGTACTCCACCAATCCGGTACTGTCCAATTATTCCGATTATGGGTTCAGAGGGGAGCTTGTAAAACCATTCAGAATTTCCACTCTTGAAAAGGAACTGAAAACGCTTCTTGTTCGATAACCGATGAAACGTACATTTTAACAGTATTCCGGAAAGAAATAGAATGAAAGCTTTCAAAGCGTACGATATCAGAGGAGTTTACGGTAGAGATTTCGATGGAGAGACCGTATACAGAATAGGTTTTTTCCTCCCCGGACTTCTCAAAACTGAGAAAGTTCTTGTTGGTTACGACTGCAGAGAATCCACCCCGGACGTTTTCAGTCACCTTGTTCAGGGTATCACCGATTCCGGAGCTGATGTTTACGACATGGGCGCGGCAACAACACCGATGGTCTACTTTGCGACTGCTACTCATGGATTCAGAGCATCTGTACAAATAACGGCATCTCACAACCCGAAGGAATACAACGGGCTGAAAATATCCCGTTCAGATGCTCTTCCGGTAGGTTACGATACGGGCCTCAGAGAGCTTGAGAAGATGGTTGAGAAAGGCAGTATTCAGCCTGCTGTTTTCAGTGGAAAGGTCATGGAGCTTCCCGGAATAAAAGGGGAATATGTTACTTTCCTTGAAAAATTCTGCGGGAACCTGTCGAACCTTGATTACGGAATAGACTGTTCAAACGGAATGGCTTCTCTGCTTGCTCGTGATGTCTTCGGCGATAAACCTGTGTATCTGTACGACAGTATGGATGGTTCCTTTCCCAACCACCCTCCTAACCCGCTTGACGAGCGGAATACGACGGATCTGAAAAAAGTCGTCATTGAAAATCATCTTAACGCGGGGGTGATATTCGACGGAGATGGGGACAGGGTGATGTTCATCGATGATAAGGGAAGATTCGTACGTCCTGACCTTATCACTGCCGTTCTCGGGATACATTTTCTGAAGGATAAAAATGACAGAGTACTTCATGATATAAGAACCTCAAGAGGAGTAATCGAGTACATTGAAAAACTTGGGGGCAGGCCTTTCATGTGGAAGGTTGGACATTCCCACGCCAAGTTGAAAATGAGGGAACTGAATGCCGTTTACGGAGGCGAACTGGCCGGCCACTATTACTTCAGAGATTTCTTTAACTGCGATTCGGGAATGCTGGCGGCGATTCTTGTTCTGAATATTTTATCTGAACTCAAAGAAAAGGGAAACACATTTTCCGGTCTTATTGATTCCATCTCCGCATACTCAAATTCAGGGGAAATCAACTTCCATGTGGACGATAAAGAATCGGCAATGAAAAGCATCAGAGATTATTTCACCTCATGCGAATCCCCCACGGCAACGTATGATTTTGATGGATACAGAGTGGAATTTCCCCGATGGTGGTTCAATATCCGTCCTTCAAATACCGAACCTTATCTAAGGCTTGTTGCTGAAGCCACAAGCCCCGAGCTTCTGAATGAGAAACTGAAAACAGTCAGAGAATTGATCAGGAAAGCCGGAGGGCACGAATAATCGTACCCCCCGAATCGTTGTATCTACCTGGCGAGAATCACCTTTCTGGTAACTGTTGAATTCTCCGTCCATACCCTCACAAAGTAAATTCCCGAAGTCATGGTGTTGCCCCTGTTGTCTCTGCCCAGCCATGAAACACTATGAGAGCCTGCTGCGAATTCCTCTGATGTAATTGTATTGATCTGTCTTCCCGAAAGATCGTAAACAGAGATATTTACCTGTCCGCCCTCCGCGAGAGCGAAGGGAACCGTAACCTGTGATGAGAAGGGGTTGGGATAAACAGGATCTACGGATAAAGGCAGCAACGTTGCCTCTCCACTCTCAATTCCTGTCTGCGGGATTGTATATATCTCTACGTCATCGATATTCCAGCCGCAATAGGTCCAGCCGTTGTCAGTGCTTCCCATGGTCCATCGGATATATACGTGAGCCTGGTTATCGGCCACTGAAGAGATGTCGTAGCTCTGCTGTACCCAGCTGTCATCCTCAATATAATCATCGTTTGCCCATATATCCGTCCAGTCGGAACCGTTGTTGCTGACCCGTATATAGGCATGATCGAATTCGGGTTTCTCAACTCCCAGCCACCTCCAGAACACAAGCTGAGTGTTGTAGTGGCCGAACAGGTAAAGGGATTCCGTGGTAAGATTCCGCTCCGGCAGGCTGTTCGGATAATCGCCATACAGATTGTAACCGTAAACATTCGTTCCTGTGTGCCCGGATGTGGGGTCAGGGGATCCATGCTGTCCACCAGAACCGGTTGGAATTCCGAACTCCCAGTCACCCTCGGTTGTCCATCCGGGGTCACTGCTCATGTACCAGCTGTACTGAATCGCAGGGTCCCCAACGGTAAGAATAAAGTCTCTGTAAGTATCACCCATGTGTGTTGTTGTGTTGGTGAAATTGACCCTTACGGGGTAAGCACCCGCCGCAAGACTGCTGGCAGAACTGCCTATAGAGAACGTCACATCAACTGGATCGAAGGGGGAAAGGCTTCCGGACGGAGCGGAAATGTCAAGCCAGTCAGCTGTACTTTCCTTTTCAATCTCGTAATTGATGGATCCTTCTCCCTGGAATTCCAGTGTGTAGTCAGTGCTTAAAGGAGTGAATGGACCGCCAACATCCCCGCTGGAGATGAACCCGCCAGCCGGAGAGACACATAGGCCTGCAGGATTGGACAGGGCCTTTATGCAGAAATTGGCGGTTGTGTCTACTGTGGTAAGGTCAATCCAGGAAGAACCGCTAAGGTAGAAACTCTCACCAGGATTGGCTCTTGATTCCACAATGGTTCTGTACGATGCGCCAAGCAGGACAGGTACATCCGAAGTGCATCCGAAGGGCTGTCCTCCGTTTAACAGTTGGAGGTAGACGTAGAAATCATCTCCCGTATTAAGCATTACCGGGCTTGCAAGGTCAACAGTGTGAAATCCCGCGCAAAGCACCGTGCCCGTAACGGACGCAAGCTCATCGGTAAGCTGCCCTCCTGAGAAAGAACCGTAAATTTTCGCGGTATAATCAACGCTGTCTTCCACAGAGAAGAAACTCACAGCCTCAATAACCTCGTCCCGTTCGGACACAAAGGCATTAAAAGCCTCCGATGCGGAGGTAAGAGTATCGCGCCAGCCGTGGTAATCGTGATAGTACACGTTGGAATACTGCATGAATTCAACGTCCCGAAGGGATACAGCTCCCATGGTTGGATTCTGGCAGGAATGCTTGTCGTAATAGGATATCCAGAAGTAACCGGCATATCCCCAGCCCGTTCCCCAGCTGTTCTTGACGAGCCACGCTCCGGGGTTGGGAGCGTCGGTCACTCTGTAATCATCCCATCCTACAATCGATACGGCATGGTTCGGGTCGAGAGAACTTGTCGGTGGCTGATAGTGTTCGTAATCGCTGTTTAGGAAGCTTGAGCTGGAACACAAACAGGTTCCCATTACTCCGTAATCAATTATTGCCTGCTTGATGACATCGATATTTTCAAGGTTGCTTCCGGCGATGTACCAGGCTACCTCGCGAGGGTAGTAATAGTGGTACGAATCAAGGTGTCTGACAGGAGGGGTTGCAAAAGACTGCCCGTCAATATCACGTACAGCCCCTTCTCCCCTTGAAAGGTAGGCTGTTGTTACGAGGTAATCTCCACCTTCGTGAACGACGAGCCCGCTTCCTGAAGGAGGAGTCAAATCATCGTTGTTATGCTGGTTGAAACCGTTCCACCAGTCAAGATGGTATTCGGCCAGGTTCGGCTCACCCGTTTCTCCGGCGGCTGCCCAGGCACCTGTCATAAGCAGGTTTCCCTCTATTGAGGCCATTGCCCCATGTGTCCAGCAGGTGCCCCCCTGCTGGCTTTTAACTGAGGTTACATAGTTCTCTCCCCCCACATCTCGGAGATCGTAAGTTGCTGGCGGGTCAGCCATTGCGATTGACACAGCGAACAATAGAATGGCCACGAAAATACATTTTTTCATAGTAACCTCCAGAGAAAACAGGTCTATAAAAGATTTCAGTATATAAACATGAAAAGCAGAAAATCGTTCCAATGATAATGCTCTCAAAAAAAATCCAGGTCAAGGGAAACATATGAAGATATCATCATGTTAATATGCTTATGTATAGAGATACTCTTATATTCACTGATTATGAAAAAACTGTTGTACGGTCTTCCTGTTGAAAAGTTCGAAGGGAGTTCTGATGATTGATAGACTTAAGTCCATGATAAGCGGAGTTGAAGCTGATTTCGTTGATATCAGGTACGAAATCAAGACGGAGACCAATATTGGTTTTACCGGCAGGGAAATAAGAAAAGTCGGTTCAAACAGAACCGATGGCTACGTAATCCGTGTGGGGAAGAACGGAGGTTTTTCCACTGCTACCGTAACCAGAGAGAAAGACGTTTCCCGCGCAATAGAGCTTGCAATCGAGGGTGCGGAAACAATAGTTGCGACGGGCGGGAAGAAATCGGTTCTGACAGAAGTTCCTGTGGTAGAAAAGACCATAAGGCTTGTTCTTGATGGTGATCCCGGAGAGATCAGTATAGATGATAAAATAGAGCTTACCAAGAAATACAATGACCTGATGCTGGAACAGCCCTCAATCGAGACTACCAACATTACTTACAGGGAAATAGGCAGAGAGAAACACTACGTGAATTCCGAAGGAACCGCCGTTTCGGAAGAGATACTCACAACGAATATCATGGGTGAAGTCATAGCCAGGCGCGGTGATCTTCTTCAGAATACCAGGATATCCATTGGAGGAGCCGACGGATACAACAGGCTGCTTGACAGGGAAGAGAATTTCATTGAAGAGGCACAGATAGCCGGAAAGCTTCTCGACGCGGAACCGGTAAAGGGCGGCACCTATAACGTGATACTCAGTCCCCTGCTTGCCGGGGTTTTTACCCATGAGGCTTTTGGCCATTTCAGTGAGGCCGACATAATAGAGGATAACCCCTCCCTCAGGGAGAAGATGTCACTTGGAGAGAAACTTGGTTCCGATGCCATTTCCATCGTTGCGGACTCAACCATTCCCAATCAGATAGGCTACTACGTATACGATGACGAAGGAGTAGCTGTGAAGCCGGTTACACTGATGGATAAAGGCGTTCTGACCGGGAGGCTTCATTCCCGGAGAACCGCAAGCGCGTTTGGAGAACCTGTAAGCGGCCATGCTGTAGCGGAGGACATGCGTTACGAACCCATTGTCAGGATGGGAACCATATACGTAAAACCCGGAGAAAAGAACCTTGATGAGCTTCTGCAGGAACTTGGGGACGGGCTTTACCTGGTCAATGGCAAAGGCGGACAGACCAGCGGAGAAAATTTCACATTTGGAGCTCAGTACGGATTCAAGGTGAAGAATGGTGGAATTGGCCCGATGATAAGGGATATCAATATAATGGGTAACCTCTTCACGACACTTCAGAACATAAAGGCTGTAGGGAACGATCTTGAATTGTCGGAACGCGGCGGCTGCGGAAAAGGGCAGCTGAACATCAAGTCCGCTCTGGGGGGGCCGCATGTTCTGATCCACAATATGGTAGTTGGAGGTGTCTGATATGAAAAAACTGCTGGACATGGCGGCTGAAAAATCCGATCAGGCTGAAGTATTCTTCATCAGAAACGATTTCAGTTCCCTTGAAATGAGGAATGAAAAAACCTCGGACATGTCGGCGACTATTCAATCGGGCTACGCTCTTAGAATCCTCAAGGACGGTAGAATCGGAACTGCGTATACAAAGAACCTTCTGGACAGGAAAGAACTTGTTTCAAACGCGCTGAATTCTCTCAAGGGTAATGTAAAAGCTGGATTCTCCTTTCCCGGGCCCTCGGAGATTCCCGCGGCCTGGGTGCCTGACGGCTCAGTTTCCCGGATGGGTTACCATGATCTCCATTCCCGTTCTGAGAAAGTTCTTGATTATCTGAGAGGAGAAGTTAAGGGACAGATCGACGTTAACTCAGGAAGGGGAGTGATGGACGTAGCTGTCATGAATACCGGGGGGCTTGATTTCTCAAGAAAATGCTCCTCCATGTACATTATAGCTTCGCTTCTCTTTCCCAACACCGAGACAGCTGTCCGGGAAATGTACCAGAGCAGAGAGATCGGGAATTTTCCCGATAGCGATCTGGAAAAGCTGGTTAAACTGTACAACTCCGGCCTTCCCGAAGTAGATATCCCAACCGGAAAAATGAAGGTGGTTTTCACTCCGAATACAATGTACACTCTGCTGTGGAGGATTTCAAAAGCGACATCCGGAGGAGCTTTCTACAACAAAGTATCTCCTCTCCAGGATAGACTCGGCGAAAAGGTTCTTTCCGAAAAATTCACCCTTTACGGAGACCCCACTGATCCGGAGGAAATCGACCAGCATTTCTTCGACGATGAAGGGGTTCCCACGAAGAAGCATACGGTCTTCGAAAAAGGAGTTTTCCAGAATCTGATACTTAACCTCGATTACGCGGATAAACTCAACAAAAGCCCTGTCGGTACAGGATACCGCAGCAGTATGTGGGGAGGGGAAACCATCGCTCTATCTCCAAGTCCGTCTCTTGAGTGCAGCCGTATCGCTACCGGTGACGTTTCCTTTGAGGATATGATATCGAACATAGACAGGGGAGTAATAGTACTTGGAATTCTCGGCGCTCATTCGGGTAACATCCTCAACGGTGATTTCTCGGTGGGTCTCAATCCGGGTTACTACGTAGAGAATGGCAAGATAAAAGGCAGGGTCAGGGACGGAATGGTGGCCGGTAATGTTTACGATGTTCTACAGAATATCGAATCCGTGGAAAACCGCCTGCACGATTCCTTCTCTGGAGGCAAATACCCTTCGATTCTTCTTAACGATGTCAGTGTAGCCGCTAAATAGAAAACGAGATAGAGGCAGGCTCAGGCCTGCCCTTTATCCGAATACTCCTCAATGAACCAACCGAATCTTTTAGTCTGGGCTTTGCAGACGTTCCTTTTTTTAAGGACTCTGTAGAGTGGGTTGAAAAGGGACAGGAGCCATTTGACAGGAACTGATTCCATGACTGCGGCGAATGGTTTCCATGAAAAAAACCTGATTACGCGGTTGTGAACCCTCTTGTTAACCAGGAGAAAAAGAAGGTTCAGATAAGTGAAACCCCTGTCATGATCTTCCTTGAGATGGGAAGCATCTGATCCGGTTATAATTCCATCTTCCATGGCCTTGTTGAAAACCGCCGTGCCCGGAAAGAACGTAAGAGAAAAAAGCTGAAGAACAAAGGGTCTTGGAAGCTCAAGAACACCCCTGAGAGTGATGAGAACATCGTTCACGCTTTCCCACGGGTTTTCCAGTATCACATCGTATGTGGGGCTGAAATCGGGAGGAAAGACCTTTTCCACTGTCCCGGCAAGCTTAAGAAGTTTTTCCATGGAGAAGAACTCCCTTCTGTACAAGCGGTTTGTGGATGGAGAGAGAGACTGAATGCCTATCTCGGTCCGTCTCAGGCCGGCGTCGAAAAGTATAGACAACTTCTCTTCTCCGGAGGACAATACGCTCAGAAGGGAGAAGAAGGGACAGTTGATTTCTTTCTTATATCTGTCTCTGAAGTGCATGAGTTGTTCGTTGCTGGCACTCGCGAAATCATCGTCCATGAAGTTTATCCTGTTGAACCAGGGGAATTTTTCGCGAATGGACCTGATTTCCCCGATAAGGTTATCCACACTTCGCCGTCTGACCGTCTTGAATCCGCTGTAAAGGGTTCTGTAATGATTATTGATACAGTAGGCGCAGTGATGAGGACAGCCACGGGTCCACATCGTTTCGTAAATTAAATGATGCGGTTCGTTGAAATGAACTCGGCCCCTTACCATCTCCTTAAGAATGTCCTCGCTAAGTGGCAGAACTTTCTTCCCCACGAGAACGTACTGATCTTCAATATCGTAGTCCGGAAAAGGGATGTCATCAAGATTGGATATGGGTTCCCGCACCGGATTTCGGCATTCACCCTGCTCGTCGCGGAACCAGATGTTTTTAACGTGGGAAGGCCTGATTCCATTCTGAAGACTATCCGCAAGCTCCTGCAGGGCTTCTTCCCCTTCACCGATACAGATATAATCAGCGATATTCAGACATTCTTCAGGGGCTACGGTAGGGTGTATTCCCCCCCAGATAATCGGAATATCTATTCTTTCCCTTATTCCGTGGGTAAGATGTGTCATTTTTATGAAGTAGTTGGTCATTAGAGACATTCCAAGAAGATCAAAATCATCGGCAAGTTCTGCAATCTGTTCGACTACTTCATCTGGGTAACAACCTTCAAAATCGATGCCGTTTTTCATCATGCTTTCAAGATCAGGAAGAAAGACCTGCGCCACGGAATGCCCCCCGGCCTTGAGATAGGACGAAAGCTGCCGGGTACTCAGTGATGTGATGTCGAGGTAGGGAGATATCAGCATTATCTTCATAGAAACCTTTTCCAAATCAATAAAATGTAAAAGTCTTACAATTAACAAATAAGACGGAATGATAACAAATAAACCTGTAGTTCAACAACATCGGAAGGAATGTCGCTAATGTAGAAATTCCTTCATAGTAACGGGTAACATAGCAGATCTTAATGATTTTGACAGAGTAAGGTTATCCTCGTTATTGTTACATTCAGAGGCAGGTCGAAATGGAACATGGGAATTCAATATGTTTAAGTAACTGTGCGTCGATTGAAAGCAGCGTAGTTTTCTACTTTTTAGATGGAGGTAGCGATGACATCCCGCGGGAAGATTGAGGATCGAGCCTCTATTGAGAAGAACCTCGAGCAACTCATGACCCTGTGCGGCTCCAACCCCGCTGACGCCGAAATTCTCGCCACTGATACACTTGCCGGTGCCCGTAAACTGAATGATTCCGCACTGATAGGTACCTCGCTCTGCCTCCTTTCCAGAGCTGTGTCCCTGTTACGCAGCTCAAGCGAATCAGTCGATCTTGCCGCCGAAGCGGTTGAGACACTACGTCCTCTTGATGATATGAAAAGTCTTGCAACAGCTTTGAACAACATGGGTAACTGTTACCGAAGAACAGGTAAGCCGCTGAACGCGATAAAATGCTATGAAGAAGCTCTTGAGATACAACAATCCGTCGAAAACAGAAAGGGTGCCGCGGTAGTTCATAATAACCTCGGGCTTGCCTTCAGGGACATAGCCTCGTACGAAAGGGCTTACAGCTCTTTCAGACAAACAGTGGACATCGCCGATGAACTGAACAATCAGCTTCTCAGAACAACAGCGCTCAGCAACATAGCTGATGTCCTGATTGATCAGGGAGAGTACCGGAGTGCCAGACAGCACCTTAAGGATAACCTGAGGGTAAATAGAGAGATCGGCCGCAGAATCGGAGAAGCCTACTGTCTCTGGGAGCTGGGGCGCCTGGAGCAGAAGCAGGGCCGGTTCGGAGACGCCGAAAAGTTCCTGAGGGAAAGCATTGTTCTGCGAAAAGAGCTGGGAAGCTACCAGATCGGGCAGTGCATGTTCGATCTGGCAGAACTTCTCGAAGAGGACTGTCGGCCACAGGAAGCGGAAAAGGTTCTATTGGAAGCAGTCGATCTGTTTAAGAAGGTTGATAACAGTCCCGATCTTTGTCTGGTCAGGGCCGGCCTATCCATCCTGAGGATTCATATGGACAAACTGGAAGGAGTGGAGGAACCACTTACAGACCTCCTTGTTGTTCTGTCTGAAATGGAAGGATATCCGGACAGAGATCTTAGAGCGCAGGTTCTGAAAGCACTCTCGGAATGCAGCGAGAAAAAGGGTGATCTTCTGAAATCCCTTGAGTACAGCAGGGCATATGCCGAGGAGAAGGAGAAACTCTTTCTTCAGAGACAGCTGCAGAATATTACCAGGCAGAAACTGAGAGCTGACTTCGAGAAGAGTGAGAACGCAAGAGAACTGCTGGAACAGAAGACAGTGGAACTGAAAGAGACGAATATCAGGCTTCAGAGGGCAATGGAAAGGATTAAATCCCTTCAGGGGATGCTTCCCATATGTGCCCGATGCAAGAAGATCCGAAAGGATGACGGTTACTGGGAGCAGATAGAGCAGTATATCACAGAGCATTCAGACGCGACATTCTCTCACAGTCTCTGCCCGGAATGCACGCGGGAACTCTATCCCGATTTTTGTGATGAAACCGACGAATAGAATTAGTTCTTATACTATATTCCCGATACAGTCATCGAAGGAGATAAATTGAGAATACATGACCTCGCTGAAAAAAACAGATCGGTCAGGCGCTTCAGGCAAAAAAACAGAATATCGGAAAAGGAACTGCTCTGGTTTATAGATTCAGCCCGTCTTGCTCCCTGCGGAGGGAATCTGCAGCTTCTTCGCTTCACTCCGGTTACGGAAAGCGTACATTGCTCGCGCATTTTTCCCCAGCTTGCATGGGCAGGCTATCTTGAGGATTGGAACGGCCCTGAGGAGGGCGAAAGACCTTCGGCGTATATAATCATTCACACGCCGTTCGGGGAAAAACGTCATATTCCGGTTGATGCGGGTATAGCCGCCGCGTATATAGTGCTTGCCGCAAAGGAATCTGGCTACGGGTCATGCATGATAATGAGCTTCAACCAGAAACGGATAGAGGAAATCACAGGCACCCCGAAGGGGTATTTTCCCTTTCTTGTTATCGCCCTGGGAACATCCGGAGAGGAAACGGTGCTTGAGAAAGCCGAGGGTGATATAAGGTATTACAGAGATTCGAAGGGCAGGCACCACATTCCAAAGCTTGACCTTGATGAAATCATTACCCCAATTAAGGAATAACGGAGGACAGTATGTTCCGTTCAGAGGTCTATGCAAATCGCAGAAACAGATTAATCGAAATAATGCCGGAGGAATTTCTGATCGTAGTTCCCCCATCCACATCGAAATCCACAAGCGCAGATGGTCAGTATCCTTACACCCCTAATCTCAATCTTGTTTACCTTACGGGCATCGATCAGCCCGGGACATGGCTTGTCATCCACCGCAGAAAAGCGATGGATGCCCGGGAAGATCTTTTTATAAATGCTTACGATGAAACCCATGCGAAATGGTTTGGAACAGTACTGACAAAAGAGGAAGCCACAGAAAGAAGCGGCATAGAAAAAATCTCATTCAACAGCGGAGTGAAGAAATGGATAGACAGAATAATAAACCGATGGGGAATAGAGAATGTATGGGTCGATTTTCCTGTTGCAGGCATTACGCGGGACAGCGGCAAGCGGCTGGAATTCGCGAACGATCTTATATCCTCGTACCCTCAATTGAATTTCAACAGACTTTCGGGTGATGTATTCCGCCTCCGGATGATAAAAGGACCTGAAGAACTTGAAACCATGAAGAAGGCTATTGCCCTTACGCGGAAGGGATTTCTACGTGCTTTGAAAGCCCTGAAACCTGGAATGCTCGAGTACGAATTCGAGGCGGAGCTTCTTTACGAATTCATGAAAAACGGCGAGAAGACTCCGGCCTTCCCGGCGATTGTCGCAGGCGGAAGCAGGGCCACGTGTCTTCATTACGTTGATAACGACAAACCCCTGGACGACGGGACATTGGTTCTTCTGGATTTCGGCGCCAGGAAAGACTATTACAACGCTGATATATCGAGAACCTTTCCCGTCAGTGGCAAGTTCACTGAAAGGCAAAGGGAGCTTGTTGAAATGGTCATTGGTATTCAGGAAGAGGCGATTCGTCTTTTAAGACCTGGAAAACTCCATTCCGAATGGAACAGTGAAGTGAAGAAATTCTACACTGAAGTTCTCATGGAAAAAGGCATCATTGAAAACGAAGAGGAGATAGAGAAGTTCTACTATCATAATATCGGCCACCATCTAGGGCTGGACACACATGACGAGAACGTTATAAGTGATGAGCTCAAAGCGGGCATGGTACTTACCGTTGAGCCGGGCTTCTACTCCGAGGAGGAGGGAATAGGAATAAGGATAGAGGATGATGTGCTGATAGGCGAAAGGCGAAACACCGTGCTTTCAGCGGACATTCCGAAGTATCCCGAAGAGATAGAAACGGTAATGAAGGAAGGGGAATAAAATTAGCATTTCCGAAATTGACAGATACTGGATGAAAATAGCCCTTGAAAAAGCTGATGAAGCCTTTCAGGCGGGGGAGGTTCCGGTCGGAGCGGTTCTGGTAGAATCATCAGGCAGGCATTTCGCTGACCGTAACCGGACATCCGAGACAGGAATGCCCACTTCCCATGCTGAACATCTTGTCATAACCGCGGCAGCGGAGGACAGGGGAGACTGGAGACTTGAGGGCTGCATACTTTATTCAACACTTGAGCCCTGCCTTATGTGCGCCGGTCTGGCGGTGCTGTCCCGGATACCAAGGATAGTATTTGGAGCTAAGGATAAACGTTTTGGAGCATTCGGGTCAGTAACCGATGTTCTTGAAATGCCGAATTTGAACCATTACCCTGAGGTGTTAAGCGGATGCTATGAAGACGAAGCGGCAGAGCTTATGAAGGAATTTTTCCGCAAGGGCAGGGAAAAGAAAACAGAAAAAGGGGATTAAGATGACGATGTTTCTTATCCTTCTCGCTTCGTTCCCGGTAAGGATAGCGGTTCTGGGAGACAGAACGGGAAGACCGGACGACACCGAGTTTGAGATAGCCGTCGACGCGATAATCGAGATGTCACCGGATATCGTTCTCTCCGTTGGAGATTTCGTTGAGGGTGATGGTAACGTTGAAACGGCTGTTGAGGATTGGGAACACATCCTTCCTGTACTTCAAAGGCTCACCACCGCATTCCCCTTCGTATACACGCCTGGAAACAACGATATCTGGAACGATGAGACGGCCGATTACTGGAGGCGGTACACCGGGACCGAGCCTTCAAGAATCGAGGAGATATTCGGCATAACTTTCGTAGTGTGGGATTCTTCAATTGGAAACGTACTTACCGCGGAAGACGTGGAATCCATAGAGAATTTCGTAGACGGAATCGATCCTGAGGAACCATGGATCTTCGTAACCC
This sequence comes from Candidatus Aegiribacteria sp., assembly GCA_021108005.1. NCBI lineage: Bacteria > Pseudomonadati > Candidatus Aegiribacteria > Candidatus Aegiribacteria sp. The sequence continues at coordinate 1,282 of JAIORS010000172.1, read as the reverse complement.
ACAAGCCGTTCTGGTTCATGGCATGGCAGGATTCGGTCATTATCAACGATTTCAAGAGTCTCATGGAGGAGAAAAGCCCCCTTGCGGTTGTTGGAGGACACATTCATCTCTTCGCTGCCCAGCGCGAGAACGGAATTCTGTACGTATCCGCCGGGCCGTCCGGCAGCGCTGTCCCCGAGCCCGACACGGAGAAGGGTGATTTTACACAGCTGGGCTGGATGACAGTCTGGCCCGACTCGGTCGCCTTCACCGTGATCGATGCGAGGGGAGTATACCCCGAGACAATCAATACGGGCGAGGAAATGAACCTGTCGTATCTGTACACGAGAAATCTCATAAAAGCGAGACCTCTCGAGCAGGAGCTGGAATCCGCAACCATTACTCTGGAACCGCTTGAAAACCGTTCCCGGACTGTTACGTTGAACATCGATCCCGGGAACTGGAATCTGCGACCTGAATCACTGATTGTTGAAGTTGAAGATCAGCCGGTAGACCTGGTTTTCACCCAGTCCCCTGCGGGAAGCCCGTACCCTTCGCCTGAGATCTCCGTATCCCTTGAATACGGCAGCAGGAACAAGGAGCTGCAGTTCGATTATTCATGGCAGGTTCTCCGCAGAGTAAACGCTTTCAGAACGGAAACTTCGCTGGATGGCGAGAATTCGGAGGGAGAGTACAGAGGATCGCTGCAGACGAACTTCGCTGATAATTCAGGTCAGCCGGCATCGATTCCCGAAACGGTATTCACGACCGCCACAGACGGAGAAAAGTTGTACATTTTCATGGAGATGGAGGACTGTCCGCAGGAGAATGAGGATTACGGAGGCTTCATATTCAACTCGACTGAGGGTTCTGTCCTGTGGCTGAAAGTATATCATGACGGTTCTTCGGAGGCATCGATATTTACGCCTGAAGGAGATCTGATCGACTGGGAGGCTGGCTTCGGCACCGAGGTCAGGGTTGCTGAGAACGGCTGGCGCATTGAACTGGCCGTTGATATTTCCCTTCTGGAGCTTGAGGACGACCATGCGTATGCTCATGTGTATAGATCTGCCGGTGATGATTTCGGAACCTGGATTTATCCGATTAAATTCAAACCGTCAACCATGGGAAGAATCTGGCTCCAGTAGGGGTCAGGTCTTGCATCCGGGCATTATTATCATATTATCTATATTAATAGATTATAATATAACAGAATGCTATTCATATGGTGATTACAACTATTCGGATTTTTCGAACAGTTATTAACCTGTGTGTCTGCCTTTTCTCCGATTATATCCCCCTA